>LSSJ01000006.1 GCA_001595785.1 Euryarchaeota archaeon SM23-78 | reverse complement strand
CTACTATCAACAACGAAAGCTTTCAACTTTCGTTGCATAAAAAATATTTTGTTTTTATTTCAAATGATACCTCGCCTTAAGGCGAGGAGGTTCATTTTATTTCTTTTTCTTAAACTTTTTCTGTCTTTGCTCAAATTTCTTTCTCTCCTCCTCTATCTTCATTAATATTTTTTCTATCTCACCACCATCAAGCCAGATACCCTCGCATTTCTTGCACTTATCAATGGTTACTCCCATCCTTGTCTTCTTTATCATAGGGACATGGCATCTGGGGCAATTAATCTCAGGATCATGCTCGTCAAATTTCTTTTTTCCAAATAATCCCATAATATTCACCTCGAAATAATGTTTAGTATTTAAATTCTTCTTTCATGCTGCGGAGGTTTTTCTGCTCGTACCTCACAGGATTTGCGTCGAAGCGCCTGCATAAATCGGCGCTTCTCCTGGAAACACTCCAAGGCAGCATTTCAAAAACGGCCACTAAAGCCTCCTCCTCCAAAGCCTCCACCGCCAAATCCACCAAAGCCTCCTAAGCCGCCAGAGCCTCCAAAACCTCCACCTCCTCTTCCTCCTCTGCCAAACATGCTGGCTATAAACCAAGCAGCTAGGAAGTCGCCTGTATCAGGTCTTGCTCCTTTTTTTCTCTTGCCTTTAGTCTTTTTTTTTGCATGCCTGTAACCAGCAATAATATTTGCTATGATGATGACAAGTATAAAGAACGCCCAGAAACCCAGCTTTATTCTATCATAATCAATATTTGAAGCCCCTGTTCCTGTAGTCTCCCAGCTCTCATCACCTTTTAGCACTGCGCTTACAGCAAGCACTCCGTCAAGCAGACCCTGCTCATAATTGCCTTCTGCAAACCTAGGCCTCATAACCTCATTACCAATCCTTGCAGCAAGCACATCAGGAATTATTGGTTCAAGTCCATAGCCAACTTCTATTCTATAAGCACGATCATCAACAGCTAAGAAGATTAATAAGCCATTATCTTTTTCTTTTTCCCCCAGAGTGTTATGAGCAAGTTCAATAGAGTATTCTTCCAAAGGAACATCTCCTGTGGTGCTTACAGTAGCAACAGCCATCTCAACAGATGTATTAAGCTTTAAGTCATAGAGTTCCTGGTTAAGCAGATTCTCATACTCAGCAGAAATAACATTTGCCTCGTCATTAATAAAGCCTGTGAGCTGGTCAAGAGCAAGAGCTGGAAAAGATAAGAGTATGATTAATATGATAAAAGCTGGCCACCTCATAAAAAAACGCAAATAAGAGATTGTTAATAAAGGTTGTGGAAAATGTTAAGGGAAAATTATATAATTTCTTTCATGCTTCATAACTTGCAAGGTTCTTCCAGTAATCAAGGCACTCCTTAATCTGGTTTTTGGAATAATTATTCCTCTTTATTTCAAGAACTATTGGTCCTTCACATTTCTTTATTGCTTTAATAGTTGCTTTGAAGTCTCTTACTGATAGGTAGTTTGGAAGAGCGTGCTCATCTTCTTCCCAATTATTCCCATTGAGATGAACAGAGTAGATAGGATAAGGTAGTTCTAGAAAGTCTTGGGTTGGTGTTTCAGTCATGTTATGATGGCCTGTGTCTATGCATAAACCTATGTTTTTCTTTTGTGTATTTTTCTCTCCTATGATTTTTGTGAAGTGCTCTGGTTTATATCCTAGCAGATTATTATTTGGTTTTTTTTTATTCTTATAAGGGTCATGCATGGTTTCCAGAGCCAATCTTGATTTTAGGTCTAAGTCTTGATAAAAATCAACACTTAATTCTAGAGCACTCTTCTCATCAATATCTATCTTGTATCTTTGATGTGTAATAAAAGGCAAATGAAGGGTTATTAAGGGATAGAATCCGTGGTCAGATATGATGGTGTCCAGGTCTTTTAAAAACCCTTTTAGAATAGGTTGTGCTTCTTTTATGGCTGGTGTTAAGTAGGTCTTCTTTGCAACTAGGTTGCAAGGATGGAAATGGTATTTAACCTTGTATTTTTCTTGGAGTTTACTTAGTTTTTCAAAGGTATCTAGTTGTAGCTCTCCTTCTCGAGTTATTAATGGAGTGTCTTGATAATCTTTTACCATGACATGATTTATTCCTAATTCTAACCAGAATTGGGTGCCTTCTTCGATGTTTCCCCAGTGCTTGTTCTGACCCGCCCATAACATGCTCTTTCTGGAAAGTAGTTACTTTTATAAAGTTTATTATCAAATCTTTCCATACTGTCAAGTTTTATCCTACTCCGCAGACCACAACCCCCCTACTTCGTATGGGGACGTGTTCTGCTCCGTCTGGCCTTGCCTTCATTTACTACGTAAATTCGGCAAATGAAGGCACAGACGTCTAAAACTTGACAGTATCAGACCTGTCTGAACATTATAGAAAAGTATATATTTATTTTAACATTCCTTTTTTTAGAATGATTGAAAAAATCATAGAAGAACTTGCATTGCAAAGAAATAAACTATCTGCGCAAATAAGTTATCTAGAAGACTTAAAAGGAAAAGGTGAATACATAGGTGCGTTAGAGGAAAGCATTGCTTCTCCTGATGCCAAACACTACTTTTATTATCTTCCTGAAAATCAGAGCGGTATTGTAATACATAAAGACACCAGCGGGATTACTGTGAGTTCTTATGGTGGTATAAAAAAGAAAACCTTTATGAGTTATTATAAGACTCAGAGAAGAGAAGAAAAGGCTTTGAAACGCTTCCCTTTTACTTGGCCTTATTTGGAGTATTTAGTGTCAAAGGAAAGGTGGATTTTGCGCAGGCTTAAAAAAAAGGGTTTGGTTGAGAAAAAGACTTTTGATTAGGCTTTGCATTGGACATGCTTCCATAAAGTATTTAAACCATTACCTATTCTCTCGTCTAACAGTAATACTTGTTTTTATACTAATTGGAGGTTTAGATTAAAATGGCTAATAGAGAAGTACAACCAATTTTTATTCTTCCTGAAAACACTAAGAGAACTACTGGCAAGGATGCTCAGAGAATGAACATAATGGCAGCCAAGCTAGTAGCAGAAACAGTGCGCACAACCCTTGGGCCTAAGGGCATGGATAAGATGATTGTTGATAGTGTGGGTGATGTTATTGTTACTAATGATGGTGTTACAATCCTTGAAGAGATGAACATAGAACATCCTTCTGCTAAGATGATTGTAGAGGTTGCTAAGACTCAGGAGGATGAGGTTGGTGATGGAACAACCACGGCTGTTGTGCTTGCAGGTGAGCTTTTAAAAAAAGCAGAAGACTTGCTTGACCAAGAGATTCATCCAACTGTTATTGCAAAGGGGTATAGACTTGCTGGGGAGAAGGCAAGACAGATTCTTAATACTATTGCTGAGAATGTTAAAGAAACAGATGATGCTCTGTTAAAAAATATCGCTATTACTGCCATGACTGGTAAAGGAGCAGAGAGTTCAAAAGACTTATTAGCAGACCTGGTTGTTAAGGGTGTTAAGAGAATTATCACCAAGACCAAGGAAGGTAATAACATGGATAAGGATGATATTAAGCTTGAGAAAAAGATTGGCGGGGGTGTTGAGGACAGCACTCTTATTGAGGGTATTGTGCTTGACAAGGAAAGGATTCATTCCTCTATGCCTAAGAAAGTGGTGAATGCAAGGATTGCCCTTATTGACTCTGCAGTTGAGGTTAAGAACACTGAGATTGATGCAAAAATCAGTATTACAGACCCTGAGAAGATGCAAGCCTTCCTTGATATGGAAGAGAACATGCTTAAGAAGATGGTTGATAAAATATCTGCATCAGGAGCTAATGTTTTATTCTGTCAAAAAGGAGTTGATGACACTGCTCAGCACTTTCTTGCAAAAAAAGGAATTTTTGCTTGTAGAAGGATTAGCAAGACTGATATGGAAAAGCTTGCAAAGGCAACAGGAGGGAACATTATTACTGATCTTAATGATTTATCAGCAAAAGACCTTGGAAAAGCAGGCATTGTTGAGGAAACAAAAGTTGGTGATGAAGCAATGACTTATGTTATGAAATGCAGTAATCCAAAAGCAGTAACCCTTTTGGTGAGGGGCAGCACAGAGCATGTTGTTGATGAGGTTAAGAGAGCAGTGGAAGATGCGATTGGTGATATAATTGCTTCTCTAAAGAATCATAAAGCTGTTGGTGGTGCAGGAAGCCCTGAGATTGAGCTGAGCAGAAACCTGCTTAAATATTCAGAATCACTTAGTGGTAGAGAGCAGCTGGCAGTAAAGGCATTTGCAGAGGCAATGGAGATTATTCCAAGAACCCTTGCAGAAAATGCTGGCTTAGACCCGATTGATGTGCTTACAGAGCTAAGGGCTGCTCATGATAAAAAACAGAAATGGGCTGGAATAAATGTTTTTACAGGAAAAATCATTGATGCTTGGAAGCATGGTGTTATTGAACCATTAAAGATTAAGACCCAGGCTGTTAGCAGTGCTGCAGAGGTTGCTGTGATGATATTAAGGATTGATGATGTTATTGCCGGTAGTGGAGCAGAAGGCGGGGGTAAGATGCCTCAGATGCCTTCTGGCGGGATGCCTGAGTACTAAAAATTTTACTTCTTATCAGTAGTAAAAATCGAAAGATTTATAAATTCTATAATCTATTCATATGCTCAAAAATGAGATACTTCCTGTATAAAATACCCCTTAACCCACAATCCAGGATTAATAATGACATATACCCTGATATGCCTTGGCTAGACTTTAATGATGTTCTAAGAAGAAACAATTTTGAAAGAGTACTTAACTACACTTTTATATCACCTTTTTATTCAGACAAAGTAGAAGATGAGTTCGCATTATGGGCAGAACACGACTTAGGCCTTCTCCTAAGAGCAGAGAGCAAAAATTTCCATGGAAAAAAAGTCTTGCATTTAATAAATCTTTATTTTGAGCTTTATATACCTAAAAAATTATATGAGTTAGATCCTATAGAAAATCAGCATCTTGAATGGATTGTAGATGAAGGAATTCCTTTTGATATACTCTCAGAAAGAAAACAAAGACCAGAGGATAGAAGAGGAGAAACCTTTATAGTATCCAATATCATGGATGAAGGCCTTGTGGATTACCTTAAATCAATTAAATGTTCTGAATTTAAACCTAATAATCCTTGGAAATACTTTAATATGAACATAACCTGCCTTAGTGATAGCTTAGATGAAAATGCCTATGGCACCAACTGGGAGGCTTATAAAAAAATAAATAAAAACAAAGTTAAACTTCTCCCTGAGAAAACCCAGAGAATGCTAGGTTTAATCAAATGAGTGACCCTCTTACTCTTCAGTAATCTCTGCTTTCTTTCTTGATTTACCTGCCTCTATCCATCCAAGCATAAAGCCTTGCTCTTCAGGACTTATCTCATCATCTTCTAGTAAGTCCTCCCATGCTTCCTGTGTTTCTTCTTCCACTATCTCCTCCTCTATTTCAAGCATCATGACGGACCACCTCCCGAAGGGCTGCTTGCACTTTTAAAATAATAAGATAATCCTCTTATTTTATTATGTTCAGAAGCAATCGCTTTCTTTATCCCTTTCTTTTTCATTTCTTTTGTTAAATTCATTTTTTTCGACCTCCACGTTCTTTTTCTTTAAAAAAGACCTATGGGAGGACCCAAAGCTTAGCATAGAAATAGCCAGGCCCTGAGTCCTTTCAAGGTATGGTTTTTAAACCCAAGGCCTTATATGAGCATTAGGTGCTTTTTATAATAAATATTCTTAATCTTCCATTTAAAAAAGACAGGTCTGGCTAGGTTAATGAGTCCAACATCACGTTCCTTATTTTCCTGTCCTTTCTTTTTCATCTTTATGCTCTTCTCTTTATAGTCTTAGCAAGGGTTGCAGAAACTTTGAAAGCAAGCAACCCGTTCTTACCATATAAGGTGCTTGTTATAAAGAGAAGTATAGCTAAACAAAATCTTTCTAATCTTTTTGAAAAGATTGTGTTCAACCATTTTTTTAATTTGAATTAACTAGGTTATTTATATATTTTTCCGTAAATTATATAAACCTTTAATATTACTTTATCCTACAGATAATGAAAAAGAGGTGGTATGTTCTTTGGTACGCGCTGATGAGTATGAACTGCTTCCTAGAGAAGAAGTAGAGAACCTGAAAAGAGAGGTTGAGCGCCTAAAAAAAGAACCTTTTGGAAGCTTAAAAGAAGGCGAAACCCTTTTAGAAGCCATTAATCATCTTAACAATAATATCCGAAGACTAATAGATATCTTTAGCAAGGTAGAAGCAGATCTTGTGAAAGAATACAATGAAGGCAACACTGCTGATGACTTAAAAACTATTAGGGAACAAAATGAAGAAATAGCTCAAGGCATAGTAGCAGTTGCTGACATGGTGAAAGAAATGAAAGAATCGCCAGAAAGTTCCCTCACCACAACCACACAAGAACCCGCTACTCTACGTCCAGGACCCAAAATCCCTGTGGTTCGACCTCGCTCTACAATGGGTGCATCTCTCCCAGACTTTGATGATGCTCCAGGTCCAATGCCGCCGCCGCCAGGACCAGATCCTGACCTAACAACAGACCCTTATTCTGGTCCACCACCAGGTACAATAGAAGATTCTGCTCCTGATACACATCCTGCTCCAGGCACTTCAATACCACCTCCGCAGGAACCAGGTACAAAGAAAAAACCCTTTCGTCTATTCTCTAGAAAATGATGCTTCACACGCCTACAAGAGACTTCTTTATAAAAGCATGCATGTATGCTAAAGAGAACAAGATGAAAGAGCTTACTCAGCTAGAAGCAATGGTTATGATAGCTGAAGAAGAATATTTTGATCTAGAAAAAAAAGGCATAAGACTTCCTTCTAGAACCAAGCTGGCTTTTGAGGCTAGACTTTCACAACTAAAAAGAGCGATTAAGGCAAAGAAAAAAGAAATATATTAATTATTTTCATACATCCTTGCCCATAACTGTTCTTCTGCTGTTCTCCTTCAACCTTTTCCGCCTTCGGCGCAAAACGTTGGCGAAAATCATGGGTTTCCCTCACTTTGTTCGGTCAAGCCCATTCAGAAATTAAACGTCTTTTCCCATAACTGTTCTTCTGCTGTTCTCCTTGGCTCTCCACAAAGCTTTTTGAACAAGCTCATTAACCCTCTCGTTAAGAATCTCTACAAAGTCTGCAGCAACACTCATGTCACCACAAGCTTCTTTGACCTTTGCTTTTACTATCAGCATCTCTGGCATCAATACCACCTCATGATACTTGTTTTTGAATGTTTTTAAAAAGAAAACAAGGTAGAGGTATATAAAGGTTGCTTTTTTATTAGAAATCACTCAGGCTTTTCTGGGCCTTCCTCCCCTGCAGCTGCTGGTGCATGCTGTCAAAAACAGGAGTCAAGATATAGCCCGCTTCCATGCTCCCAAGAACAGCGCACTTATCAGGGAAATGCCAAGTGTAATAAGCTATGTAAGCACAGAAAATAGCGTCCAGCAAGTCCTCATAATTTTTTAATCTCTTGGCCTTTAGTTTTTTAACATCTTTGTTCACAATCTTCCTGGGCAGCACAAGGGCTGGCTTGTTTTTTCCTAATTCCTTCAAGTGCTCTTGGTATCTCTTGAACTGTGCATACAGGAAATCATAATCCCTTTTGGGCTTTGACTTGTACTGCAGAATCTTGTTTAATTTGAACAATACAACCATGGATGGGTGCGGATAGACCTCAAAGAACTTCCTTGTCTTCTCAAATCTTTCAATATAAGGGTCGTGCTTAAAATGGTTCTTCTCCAAGAGCTTGGATATTTCTTCTCCTCTAATCTTACCAGACCACTGGCTGAGCCTCTTCCTGTTAGCAGGGTGGGCCCCTGCATCATACTTTCTAAAAAGCATGCCTGTGAGCTCCTCAGCAACCCTTCTCCCCTCTTCATTAGGAACAATTAGCGGGGCATCAATGGCAATGAAAGCAGTATCATTCCCTGCATGCTTCTTAACACACTCAATAATCTCATCATCAGAAAGAACAACATCGCCGAAACAGAACTCAGCCTTATTCCTGTTGCCTTTTAAAACAGCTATGCCTGTTGCATTCTTCTCAGACCAGGCCAAATCAACTCCGATGAATAACATGATAATAACTCACTGATGTGTGTACCAGAAAACCAATTTATCTTTTTCCTTCTTGTCAAGCCTCATAAACCCAAACCTTTCTGCCTGTATAATATCTCCTATTTTTAATGTCTTCATTAAAGGCTCTCCAAAACCTGCAACCACTTTTTTATCAGGCATTAAAACCTCCACATTCGCAAGGTCTTTTTGAACAGGTAAGAAGTGCATTATTCTTTTTCCTTTCTCTTTATACTTTTTATGTTCTAAGCTGTCAAAAACAAACTCATCTCCTTTCTTCACAAAGTTAAGACAATCCATGAACCTGTAGAGCTCACCTTCTTTTAAAGCTTCAAGGTCGTCTTTTGTAATATAGAACTCTTGCTTGGTGTTGAGCTTTCTTCCTCCTTTTCTATGATGAGGATGAAAATGTAATTCTATCTCTTGCTCAGGAGCATTTTTTATATTAATAAGCACAGGCTCTGCTACAAAAAAGTACCTATCAGCACTCTCATCAAGAATTCTGCGGTTATGAACTATAAGGTCACCCCATGTCATGGTAGCCTCTGACTTAGTAATACCAGTGCTTATCACAAAGTTCTTAATAGCTTCTGGTGTAAAACCTCTTCTTCTAAGAGCAACAATAGTGGCTAAACTTGGATCATCCCAGCCAATAAGCTCTTTTTTCTTAATCATCTCTCTAATAACTCTGCCGCTGCTAGGTACGCCTTCAAGATTAAACCTTGCAAACTCATATGTATAAGTGATTGTTAATCCAAGGAGCTTCTGAATATATCTTTGCAACTCTGAACGCATCTCAAACTCCTTGCTCCTAAGCCTATGAGTAATCTTATAATAGCCATCCATTATTGCGTTTTGAAAATCATAGTTAGGCCAAACCCTATATTTATTTCCATGCCTTGCATGAGGTTCATCAATAATCCTGAAAATGGTTGGGTCACGCATAGTGCTGTTCTTATGCTTTAAATCAATCTTTAGTCTGAGCACAGCACTGCCAGGCTCTGCTTTATCAAAGTGCTTCCACTCCTTATGATTCTGTTTAGGCTCTTTATCCCTGCACTTGCAAGCCTTACCCTTCTCCCTGTTCTTCCTCATAACCTCAACCTTGCAGGAGCACATATAAGCCTTTCCTAACTTGATAATCTTATCAGCCAGATGATAGAACAAGTGCATGTTATCAGAGGCATACTGAAGCTTATCCCACTCAACACCCAGCCATTTAAAATTATCAAGCATGATATCATAAAACTCTTTTTTAACAAGGCTTGGATTAGTATCCTCAAACCTTAGATAAAATTTACCATTATACTTCTTTGCCAACAAGTAGTTCAGGATAAGGGCTTTTGCATGTCCTATATGAGGGTACTTCTCAGGACCAGGAGGAAACGCACTAATAATTTTTTGACCTTCCTTAATACCTAAGAAGGCGAAGATGTCCTTTTCTTGTTTTTCTTTTTCTTCAAGCAAGTCAGGATACTTTTTTTCAATAATTTTTCTTTGCTCCGCAACACCCAATTTATTTATCTCTTTAACCTTATCATTAACAAGCTTAGCCAAATTCTTCATATCCTTCTTAGCCTCAGGCAAAGCCTTAATCACACTGCCAATAACAGCCTTAGGATTAGCCTTGCCATTATACTTAACAGCATTCTCAAGAACATACTTCTCAATAACTTCTTTAAGCTCCATGAAGAAAAGAGTAAGCTTAGAAGTTTATATAATTTGTTTTTTTGATAACTTAATTATTTCCTTGCATACCCCTTTTTTTAATATTATTAAATAATGCGTTTTCAAGCCTGCTTCTCTGCACTCCACTTTATCAAAATACTTTTTTCCATACTTCTTGAAGTCTTTGAGTGGGAAAAGATTGTAAGGATAACCCAATAGTTTTGAAAATACACGTGCAGAAGACTTGGTTATTTGCATAAAACGAATAAACCCAGACTTAGCATTAGCACTTACATATTCCTGCCATTTAAGTTTTGGATGAGCAACCACTACTAAGCCGTGCTTGCCCAGGTGTTTTGATAGTGTGGATAAGCTTAAATCTAAGTTTTTATGATAAAGGCTTCTGCAAGCAACCACTTTGTCAGGCTTATAATCTTTTGGAAGCTCTTTGTAAAAATCCATTACATAGAATTTTGCATTGTGCTTAGCACATTTTTTTCTGCATTTATTAATGGCTTTCTTAGAGTAATCTATTCCTCTGATAATAGCTGTTTTTGGCATGAGCAGGATGAGTTCTCCTGTGCCACACCCCACATCATCAATCTTAACATTATCAAGAGGTCCTAAGGCTTTTATAATATCTTTGTATAGATGGCGGTGCAGCTTACTCATGAGCACATCATAGAATATTGCATTAATATCCCACCAAAACCTACCATTCTTTGCCATGAAGAGTGTGCAATCAGATAGGATTTAAAAAATTAATGATAACTTATATAAACCCTTTATTAATAACTCTTATCTTGTTGGGCCCTTAGCTCAGTTCGGTAGAGTGCGCCCTTGGCTAGGGTGAGGCCGCGGGTTCAAAACAAGTTTTAGCCCACTCACTTCGTTCGTTCCAAAACTCATCAAAAGCAAAGCTTTTGAGAGTCCAGAAATGCTTCACATTTCTGAGACTTGACAAAATGCAGTCAAGTAGGACATTCACTTCGTGAAGTCCTACGAACTATGTTAAAACTTGGTGAAAGTCCCGCAGGGTCCATAGAGGTGAAAGAATGGTTATCGGCATAATCTCTGATACACACGACAATGTTCCTAATATTAAGAAAGCTGTTGAGCTCTTTAAGAAGCACAACGTAGAGTTTGTTATACATGCAGGTGATATTATATCGCCAGCCACTGTGAAGTATTTTGATGGGCTTAACATGAAGTTTGTTTTTGGCAACTGCGATGGTGACAGGTTAAAGATTGAGGAGAAAGTAAGGGAAATTGATGGAGAGCATTATGGAAGAATAATGAAGTTAAAGATAAAAAGAAAAAAAGTCGGTGTTTTCCATGGCGATGATATCCTGATTAATGATAAGATGCTTAGAAAGGGCTATGATTATTTTATACATGGGCATACACATGCACCTGAGGATAAAAAAGTAAAAGCTACAAGAGTGCTTTGTCCAGGAGGGCATTTCTTAGGAGACCCTTCAGAATATAACAAAATCATTCTCTTGGATGTTGAGAAAGATAAAGTGGTGTTTGTTGATGTGAAATAAGGGTGGGCTTATGACTAGAATCTTGGTTTTTGGTGACAGCATAGCCTTTGGTGATTGTGATAATAAAGGAGGCTGGGTTCAAAGATTAAGAGAGTGTCTTTATAAGTATGATGTTTCAGTTTATAATCTTAGCATTTCAGGAGATACAACTGATGGGGTGTTGGAAAGATTTGACTTTGAAACAAAGCAAAGACTAAATACAGAAAAGGAATTACTCATCCTATTTGCGATTGGAATTAATGATTCAAGAATGGATCATAGTAAAAAAGACCAATCTGTAAATTTAAAAGATTTTAAAACAAATTTAAAAGAAATAATCAGGCTTGCCAGAAAGCATGCTTCAAAGATAGTATTCATAGGCTTAACCCCTGTTGATGAATCAAAAACAACTCCCATCCCTTGGATAGAAGGCATAGATTATAATAATAATTATGTGAAAGAATACAATGATAGTATTAAGACCATTTGTGATAAAGAAAAAATCCCTTTTATTGATATATATGAGGAGTTTAGAAAACAGGATTACAAGGCATTGTTAGAGGGTGGTTTGCATCCCAATTCAGAAGGGCATGAGTTGATGTTTCAGATAATAAAAGAGTTTTTAGTGAAAAGGAAGCTTATCCAATAAAAAATAAGAACAACTTTTATAAATCCTTCCTCGTTCTCTGCTTTTTATGATAAAAGGGGTATTGTTTGATTTTTGGGGAACACTTGCGGAGAACGGTATTTTTCCTAGTCCTGTGAAGCAGGCAAGATACATTCTACGCCTAAGAATGCTTTTCAAAGACTTTATTGTGAGGTTTGAACAAGCTATGATGACCAAGCCTTACAAAGACCTAAATGAGGCTTTTACAGCTGTGTGCAAGGAGTTTGACCTAGAACCCCACGATTTTATTATTGAGAAGCTGGTTGGTATGTGGAACAAGAATGAGTTGCTTGCAAACCCATTCTTAGAAACAGTAGAGGTGCTGGATTATCTTAAAAAGAACAAGATTAAGATAGGGTTGATATCAAACACACCCTCAACAATTACTAGGATACTTGACAAGTTTAACCTTAACAAGTATTTTGACGGCATTATATTCTCGTATGACACAGGCTTGTTAAAGACCAATCCGGATATGTTCAAAAAACTCTTAAAAAAGATGAAGCTAAAACCAGGGGAAGTAATCATGATAGGTGATTCAATACCTACAGATGTAATTGGTGCAAGAGGAGCAGGCATTAAATCAATCCTTGTTGATAGGAGGAATAGAAGGGATTTCACTCCAAAAATAATCAATCTAAGAGAGTTAAAAGATTTGCTTGAGAAAAAAGAGATAGAAGACTTTATATCCAAAGGCGAAGCTGAGCAAGAGAAAAGAAATGAGCAGAAAGCAGAAGAGGCAAAGGAAGAATAAGCCTGCCCTTGTTTAAGAACTTGATAATTATTTATTTAAATTTAATTTAAAATTTTAAAATATTTATTTGCTCGCTCGCTTTGCTCGCGAGAGGGATATTAAAATGGTTAGTGAAAAAGATTGTATTTTCTGTAAAATCGTAAGAGCAGAGATTCCTTGCAGCAAGATTTATGAGGACAACGAATTCCTTGCTTTTCTTGATATTAGGCCTATTAATAAAGGCCATACTCTTGTGGTGCCTAAGCTTCACTGCAAGAACCTCTTGGATTTTCCTAAAGCAGAGGAAACTGATTTAATTGAGTTTATAAAAAAGGTTGCTAATGCAGTTGTTAAGGCTACAAAGGCTGATGGCTTTAACCTTGGCATGAATAATGGCAGAGCTTCAGGCCAGGTAATACCTCATGCCCACTTCCACATAATCCCAAGGTTTTCTGATGATGGCTTAAGACACTGGCCTAATCGCGAATATGAAAAAGGAGAAATAGATAAGGTACAGAAGAAAATAGTAAGCTTTTTATAAGCACTAATGAAATATTCTTATGCATAAGAGGTGTGTATTTGTTATCAGAATTCATAATAGTTATTGTTGGATGCTTTGTAATAGTATTCTTGGCTCATATGGTGATTAAGAAAACAGTTGACTTAGCAGATCATTTTGGTCTTTCAGGAACCTTTGTGGGTATGACTCTTTTATCTATTGGCACTTCTCTTCCAGAAATCATGACCCATATCACTGGTAGTCTACAAATTATTCAGGAACCTAGTCTTATGAATACTGTGTCTTCCCTTGTGTTAGGAACCAATATTGGCTCTGATATCTTTCAACAGAATTTTATCCTTGGTGTTATAGCAATACTAGGAACAGTAATAATTATGAGGAAGCACATCCCTGATATTATTGGTGGGTTAATAGGAGGCACCCTGATTTTATTCATTCTTAGTTATAATGGAATAATTTCAAGATGGGAAGGAGTATTTCTTGTGATAATATATTTGGCTTATCTGGTTTATCTTAGAAAAGAGGAAAAACAGGAACGCATAGCTGCTAAGAATCATTTGAAGAGAAAAGAATTAGTGCTAGGAGTGATTATCCTGCTGGCAAGCTTTGTGGTAATGGCTTTTGTTGCAAGAGAAGTCCTACAATCAGCAGAAATAATTGTAAAGATTTTACCTATAAGCGCCTCTTTTTTTGGCATCATAATCATAGGGGTGGCTGCTGCTCTGCCTGAGCTAACAACAGCTTTTGTTGCTCTCAGGAGGAAAGAGAAAGAAATGTCTGTAGGTGTCTTGCTTGGTAGCAACATAACCAATCCGACCTTTGCCTTGGGAATAGGAGCAATTATCTCATCATACACAGTACCTAATGTGTTAATACTTTATGACCTTCCAATCAAGCTGCTGGGTTGCTTATTAATATTGTTTTTGTTTTTGAAGTACAATCGCTTAGGAAAGAGAGAAGGGGTGGTGCTAATAACTATCTACTTGGTGTATCTAATTATGAGAAACTTATTTTTCCCTTTTGACGTATTTTAAAGAAAGCTTTAAAAAGCAGTCAGAGTTTTAAATTTTTTTTAATAACTTGTCGGCGTAGTTTAGCCTGGTTAGAGCGCCACGCTCATAAAGACAATCTTTGAGCGATGAGACGAAAGTCAATGAAGAAAGATTGTGGTGCACCGTGGAAGTCGGGGGTTCAAATCCCCTCGCCGACACTTTATCTTTGAATCACAGCCGTTATTCTTAGCAGGTCTTCTAGATTATATGATTTTGCCAGATATTCTTTTTGGTTCAAGAATTTGATGATATCATCTCGAGCATCTTCTCTTGTTGGGAATCTAAGTTTTTCTTTAGGAACATTTAACTCTAAATTACCATGATACGGGATGAATTCTAGGATTATATAATCTCTTTTTTTTGGTAAAAGGGTTACTTCAAATAATCCAGAATTAACAAATTTTTTTTCTGAAAGTTGTTCTTTGTGCTTTTTATTTGTGTATTTGATTTTAATATTCTCAAACTCCTTTTTGGTAAGTGGTTTTTTATCTTTGTGTTCAACTTTAAGATAAATTGGGTCTGGCTCCTCACTCATAGCAAACATGGAGTTCTAGTTTTTATATAAATTTTTCGTTCTTTATTTATTCCGCAGTAGTAACAAAAGAAAGATTTATAAAGGAAGGTGTTTTTCTCAGGACTATGACAGATACTAATCATATAGAAGATGTTATTCTCCTTGATAAGGTTTTCAATGACATAATAAAGGATAAGGACAGCAGAGGATACATCTTTGTAAAAGAAGATCAAGACTATGTAAAACACGGGTTTCGAGCTCTAGGATTTGCCTATAAAAAGGTTTGTGACTCTGCCAGCCTTGATACACAAATACAAACCAAGGATATGGAAATGCTAAGTAATTTTCTTGATGACTATATAAAATTATCTCCTTATATTAAATATCATTCTAAACCCTCTGAGATTATAAAAGATGCAGAGATATTTCACTTTCTGCAAGCCACAAATGCAGAAAACTTTTTTCTCTTTGATAATCAAGGCGGAATGATAACCACCCTTGAAAATGTTGATAAGGTCAAAAGATTAAAAAAGGTTGACTATATTGGCACTGCAACTTCTGGTTTTCTTGAAGAGAAAGGGATCATACTGCCCGATACTCGTGAAGTACAACTAATTCAACAACATCTTTATCATTAGAACCCAAGTGATGCCTAGGTTTATGATGCTCTATATAACTAGCCGCAATTTGAATATCTGTTTCTAAAGGACGAAAAAAATGTTTTATAATAAGCCTCTTGCATGTTCCAAGCTCAGCATGCATATAATTCTTGATATTATGAAATATATCCCTTAAAGTTGCTTTCATATTCTGAATAAAAAAATCTTCAATATGAGCGATTTTGCCTGGTTGAATAACTCCCCTGGCTCTGGCCTCAAAACCCCTTTTTAAGGTTGTAGTTAAATTTCTATTAATCCCATGAATAAAGTTATCCAACACCTCATTCTGTCTGAATTCATTCTTCTTAAAAGTATTATAAATTTCATTAAAATGATCCAAAATAACCTTTTGAATATAGGTCTTTGAAATAAGTCCAGCCAGTTGCTGAAGCTCTCTTACTAACTGATGACGAGGTTTAGGAAAAATTCTATCAGGAAAATTTTTCTGAATAAAAATCGCTAAGTGATGAGCTCTTGCCCAAACAGCATTCTTTTTAATAGGATCCCCGCTTATCAACTCATCAATAACATCCTGAGAAACCATAAAATTCCCATTTTTTACTATGAACTCGCATTTAGGGTAATACTCATCATCAACAAAGATATTGGTGTCAAGAATCCAAACATACTTCTTTAATTCATGTTCAGAAACATAAGCCAAAGATCTTAAATCATTCCTATGAGCAAAATGTTTCAAAATATCTCCTATAGGTCGTTTTATAATATTAGTGTCTGCCATGTTAATCTTACTCTAAAATAAAGAATATAAAGTTTTCGAAAAAAATTGTTTTTCTAATAACTCCTTGCAAAATAAACCCATTTATCTGCTTTTTTGCTGCATCCCCAGAAACACTTGCCCTTTATGGGTGGTTGTTTAAGGGGTATGTTAAGGGTTTTTGCTCCTGTCTTATCTTTTATGTCTGCTTCACACTCCTTGCAGTTACACCAAGGAGCAAAGGCTATCTTTCCATTCTTAATAGCTTTCCTGAATTCACTCATAGATTTAACCTTTTCAATGCTCTCATTCAGGAACTTCTTTGCTTTGTTATAAAGGTTATCTTGTATATCTCCAAGTATTTTTATTGCTCTAACTATAATTTGTCCTAAAGGAACAGCTTCTTTAACACCAGTATCTCTTCTCACAAAAACAACCTGTTGTTTTTCAAGGTCTCTGGGTCCTATCTCAAGCCTTAGAGGAACCCCTCTTAGCTCCCAGTAATTAAATTTAAACCCAGGACTATAATCACCTCTCTCATCAAGCTCTACCTTAAAGTTCTTAAGCTCCTTCTTTATCTCTGCAGCTACTTTAAGGATTTTCTCATTGAGAGTTGGCTTATTACTAAAAAGAATAGGAATAATTACTATATGAATAGGTGCTATTCTTGGAGGAAGCACTAGGCCTTTATTATCTCCATGAACAGCTATCATTATTCCAATGGTTCTGGTGCTCAAGCCCCAGGAGTTCTGATACACATACTGTTTCTTGCCTTTCTTATCAAGGAATGAGATGTCAAAGGCTTTTGAGAAGTTCTGGCCAAGAAAGTGAGAGGTTCCTCCTTGTATTGCCTTTCCATTGGGCATGTATATCTCTACACTATCAGTATAAACAGCTCCTGCAAACTTCTCAGCATCAGTTTTTCTTCCTTTTAGAACAGGAACAGCGTATAGTTCTTCAAAAACCCTGGCATACAGGTTAAGGATGTCCAGTACTTCTTTTTCTGCTTCCTCTCTCTTGGCAAAGGCTGTGTGCCCTTCCTGCCATAAGAACTCTCTGGTTCTAAGAAAGGGTACTGGGTGCTTGAACTCCCATCTAACCACATTACACCACTGATTTAGTCTTAGAGGCAGGTCTTTATAAGACCTAATCCATTTTTTGTAAGAATCATACATTATGGTTTCGCTTGTAGGTCTGATAGCCAGTTTCTCCTCAAACTTGGTGGTGCCGTGCTCTGTAACCCAGGCAACTTCTGGTTTAAAGCCCTCAACATGCTCTTGCTCTTTTTTAAGCAGGTTCTCAGGTATGAACAAGGGGAAATAAGCATTCTGTATACCCATCTTTTTAATCTCCTTGTCCATGAAGTCCTGTATAGCCTCCCAGATAGAGTAAGCATAAGGTCTTATCACCATACACCCAGATACAGGGCTGTACTCTATTAGTTCTGCTTTTTGGATTAATTGGGTGTACCATTCACTAAAATCCTTGTTTTTTTCAACGGTTATGCCTAATTCTGACTTATTATTATCTTTATCTATCTTTTTTGCTTCTGCTACGCGGATTATTGTTTTTTCCTTCTTTTTTGTCTTTTTTGTGATTGTTTTTTTCTTTTTTCTTTTCATAGTTTTCTTTTTGGTCTTTCTAGCCTTCATTTTATTACCTTTAATTAAAGCTTACGATCCCCAAATAATTTAATCCCTAAAATATTTTTTTAAGGATAATACTTATTTATCCATAATCTTTATCCTTATTTATTTTTTCTTCTTGGTTAATACCCATAAACCAACAAGTATAAAGACTGCGGTCCACCAGTTAAGGCCCCACCAGCGAATAGGGCCTTCTTTGCCCCAGTTCATGATGTCAGCTATTAGATATATAATACCTAATATCAGGACAACCCAGCCAATCCATTTTGAACAATGCTTCACTCTATCACCCCAACATCTCCTTTTTTTATTCTATTATTCTTTGATTATTTAAAGTTTTTGGATTTAAAACAAGAAGTATGAGGAATTGTTACTTTCTCATAATAAAAAACCTGATTAGTTAGTGTTAAGGACGTGTTTCAGTGTGGGTTTATCTATATTAAAATCAAAAGATTTATAAATATTAGATTCAAGAAACAATATGAGCGATTTTTACAGGATCGTATCTTGGGGGGAAGTAATATGATTGAAACAGACGTGAGAAAGCTCTTTACTCTTGAAGACGGCGTGCAGGTGGAAAGGCACGTCAGAATAGTTGATAATTCTTTTGTCTTTACCAATCATAAAGGAGAAACTATTTCTAAGAAGATGAGGATTACAGAGGACCTTATTAAGTATGTGGTCACAGAGCTGGTAGGAGAGGAAGCCCTTTCCATAATCTTTTATTTAAGAGGAAAAAAGCAGATATCTGAGTTTATCATAGCAGAAGAGCTTGATTTGGAGATTCATCTGGTTAGAAACCTGCTTTACAGGCTCTTAGAGTTCAATATCGTGTCTTTTATAAGGAAGAAAGACAGGATAAAGGGCTGGTATATCTGTTACTGGGATTTTAATGAGCACATGGTTCCTTATCTGGCTGAAAAAATTCGTCTTTCTAAGATTACTAAGCTCAAGGAGAGGCTTGAGAGAGAGCAAAAACACACCTTCTACATGTGCAGAAATGCCTGCGTAAGAATGCCTTTTGAGAAGTCCATGGAATTCCATTTCAAGTGCCCTGAGTGCGGAACTCTAATGCATGAACAGGATAATAAGAGGACCATGGAATTCATTAAGCACCAACTTAAGGAGCTGGAGAGCATGAAGAAGATTTGCTAGTTCTTGAATTACTTTGTTACCACTTTTAAATAGTTACGAAATCGAAAGACTTAAATAATAGTTATTCCTATAAAGGGCTTAGAGGGATAAGAATGTATAATAAAAATATTCAACATAAAATACAAGACCTTATAAGACCAGACTTCGCAGTATTCTTAATTTTTAAATTAGGATTTGGACTTGAGCAGTGGAATTGGGTTTGTGAGCAATACGGATTACTAACTAATGAAGAGCAACCTGACAGAACATATGCAATCACCTATGGTAGCAATGGATTTGAATACATACTAGGCAGATTATTTTGTGATACACAAGTAACAGTGCATAATGAAGAAGTTTTAAAATCCGCAGGAGATTCTGGATTAACATCAGTTTGTCTAAAAGGTTACTTCTATAATTTTGATCCTAATGATGTTGCACTCTCACTAGGAGTATGGGATAAGGATAAACATAAAAAAGATGAAACTAGATTTGCAGTGCTAAGAGGCCCAACACCTCAGGAAACAGCCACATATCATGTTCGACCACTGCTTGATGTAAAAGATGTTGTAGAAAGACTAGGATTCTTAGAGAGTAGATTAATGGGAGCAGGTTTTAAACCAGCACACAGTCATTTAGATGATCCTAATTATTTAAAACTTTTTATTTAAAACTTTTTTTAACTTTATACAATAAACTTTTTAAACTATCTATCTTTCTGCTTGTTTTATGATTATAACTATTGGCGGTAGAGCTGGGGGTGGCAAGTCTAGTGTTGCCCGTGCTCTTGCTAAGAAACTTGGTTACAAGTTCTATAGTGCTGGTGATGTTAGAAGAAAGTATGCTAGGGATAAGAATATTACTCTTTCTGAGCTTAATGAGCAGGCCAAGAAGGATCCTACTTCTGATTATCTTGTTGATGATTACATGAAGAAGATGGCTGAGAAAATAGATAATTTTGTGATTGATGCCTGGCTTGGTTTTTATTTTTTTCCTGACAGCATAAAGATATTTCTTGAAGCTGATATCAAGGTTAGAGCTAAGAGATTATTTGAGAGACAGAATTTTGAAGAACACCCAGATACTCTTAAAGAAGCCATTAATACTATTGGGGAAACGGAAAAATGCAGTTTAGCCAGATTTGAAAAGCTTTATGGTGTTAATGCTTATGACCATAACCACTTTGACCTTGTTGTTGACACTTCTAATAATACTGTGGAGCAAACCACTGAGCAAGCGTATAAGTTTGTGATGCATCAGATTAAGAAATAGGGTTTTAGTATTCTTTTGCTTCTGATTCAAACACTGTTTCTTGTACTTCTCCATTTATTATGATTTCTTCTGGTGTGAAGTCTACTTTGCATATTAGTTCGAATAATATGAGGTGGGAGGATATTTTATCCTCTTCTTCCACCTCAATTATTACTGGTTCTAGCCTTGTTATTTCTACGGCCTCATCTCTATTAGGCTTTGTAACACCGTTGCAAGCATTCATTATTATGACTCCCAGTGGTCTTTTTAGGATACTAGTAGTGTTTGAACTATTTAAAGTTTTCGATTTTAACTAAAAAAGAAAAAACTTAATCCTTAACATAAACAATAATATTCCCTCTGCCTTTCTTAATCTTCCTAATCTTGCCTTGGCTCTCAAGGTCTGTTATCATCAGGCTTATCTTTGCTTCTGACATTGGAAACTCTTTTCTAATCTCTTTTTGAGTAACTCTTTTGTGCTTCATAATAAAGGTAAGGAGTTTTATCATGTCATCAAGTTCTGGCTGAGTCTCAACCCCTACCAAATCCCTTTTCTTGCTCTTATCTTTTAAAACAAACCAGAGCAGCAATCCAAGGATGCCTAGAATTACAAATGAAATAATAAGTCTAAGGTAGAAAGGCATTTCCTTTTTTTCTTCTTCTTTTTCTTCCTCTAAGTCCTGCTCTACATCCTCTTCTAAATCTAGCTCATTTAAGTCTTCATGAGGGAATAAAATAAGGTCTCTTACATAATCCCCATTATCAATGATAGATATGTTGATATCAACAGAAAATCTAATAATGTCAAGCTCATCTTTTAAGATAGCAGTTATAGTATAATTACCAATAGGCGCATTAAAGGAATAAGTACCAGCAGTACTAACAACTACTTGTTCAGGTACAGTGTTGATATTTACAATACTGTTCTTTGCAAGTCCAAAATTATAGTCAAACACTTTGCCATGAATGATTGCGCCTAGAACCATAGGAATAAAAAGCAAAAATATTATTGAAAACAAGAATCTTTTTTTCATAGGAAGAAAAAAGCAAGGTTAGTATAAAAATTTTTCCAAATAATAAAAAACATAGAAAACCCGATAATAAGTATTTATTTTAAAAATAAATGCAAATAAACCTTTATAAAGTTTTAAACCCTCAAAATGAGCTTTTTTTCTTTGCTTGAAAAAGTATGTTTATAAATAAAAACAGCAAAACATTTTTAAAAGTCAAATCTAAAAAACAAAAATATGGAGGTTGACAAAATGAAGCAACTATGGAGTGTATTGGTGCTGGTGATGTTTCTATTAAGTGTATTACCCTTAGCACTAGCAGAAGACACAAATACGAGTGATGAAGACACAGTGGAAGTAGAGCTAGACATCAGTGAAGACACAGAGCCAACACCTCAAAGAATAAAGATTAAAGTAAGAGCAAGAACAACGACAGAGTGTGTTAACCAACTACAAGCGGAGTATCCTGATGTGCCTGAGCTAAGGATAAGAGCTGCATGTGCGCTTGCTTTCCAGAGAATGACTCGCCAGAGGCAGGGAGAAATTGAAAGGCCACCTATGCCGCCTGGAATGGAGGAAGAAGGCGATGAAGACACAGCAGAAGCAAGACCCAGGCTTATAAGTGCAATAGGTGTTAGAAGGCTAACAGCTGCTCAGACACAAAGAGCAAGAAGCATTATGGAAGCTATGCCTGAAAAAGCAGAGATACTAGAAAACCTTGATAGAGCAAGGCTAAAGGAATGCCTTGAGGATGTAGAGGGGTGCAAAGAAAAGATAAGGAACTGGGTGCAGAAGACAGTAAAAGTAAAGAACCTTATAAGACAAAGAGAGATTACAAAGAACAAGCTTCAACAAGCACACAATGCTTTCTTAAAAGCAAAGAACCAGTACCTCAAAGCCAAGAACTTCCAGCTAAGAGCAAGGAATGAGTTTAATGGCTTAAAGACACAGTTCAGGACATGCCAAGAATCAGGTGAAGATTGTTCAGAACTTGAAGGCCAGCTTCTTGAGAAAGCCAAAGAGAACCTGATAGGCATTGCAGACAGGCTAATCCAGCATCTTGAAAAGATAAAGAGCAGAGTAGAGAGTGCAGAGAATATTGATGAGGAAGATGCACAAACAATGATAGATAACATAGATAACATGATAGCAGAACTAGAAGAAGCCAAAGAAGATGTTGAGGCAGCAAGTGATAAGGATGAGCTTGATGCTGCAACAGATAAGATAAGGGCTGTCTGGAAACAGATGAAGTACAAGGCCTTTAGGTATGCTGAAAGAGTGGTGCATGCAAAAGTTGGACAAATCTTTGTTAGAAGCGAGAGACTAGAGGATAAACTGGAGAGAGTGCTTGAAAGACTTGGAGAAAAAGGAGTTGACACAAGTGAGATGGAAGACCTGCTTGATGACTTCAGTGAATATATAGATGAAGCAAGAGACAAGATGGAGCAAGCCAACGAAAAATTCAATGAAGCCAAGGATTTAAGAGCAGAAGGGGATGATGAAGGAGCAAAACAAGCACTTGAAGATGCTAAGAGTGTGACAAGAGAAGCTCACGAAGCCTTAAAAGAGGCTCACAAAGTGCTCATGGAACTTGTGCACATGATAAATGAGAGCGGAGAAGACTTTGACCCTGACGAAGTTGATGAAGAAGAAGAAGTAGAGGTTGTAGAGGACGAAGAAGAGGAAGAGATAGAAGACGAAGAAGAAGACGAAGAGGAAGAAGCTGAATGTACTGTAGACGCTGATTGTGATGAAGGTTATGTGTGTGTTGACAGTGAGTGTGAAGAGGCTGAGGAAGAGGCAGAGTGTACAGAGGATGCTGATTGTGATGAAGGTTATGTGTGTGTTGACAATGAATGCCAAGAGGAAGCAACATAGACATAAGAGGTGAGGTGAAAAAACATGAAAAAAGGAATAATTGCATTAGCCTTAATATGCCTGCTACTGCTGTTTGTAATTGGGTGCAAAGCACCAACAGAAGAACCGGCAGGAGAAGAAAAAGAAGAAGTAACAGAAGAACCAACCCTCACAGGAGACATCACAGAAGTAGATGACCTAGACACAGATATAAGCGATGAAGAACTAGAAGACATAGACAACTCTCTTGATGAGATAACTTGGTAAAGTTTTTTATTTTTTTATCTTTTTCTTTATTTTTTTAATCTTTGATTAAAATTCAAAAATTTTAATTTTTGTTTTTTAAAGAAAAATATTCAGAAATCAACAAATCTTCGATTTGTTGGTCCATCAAACTTTTGTTTGATGAAATTTTGAATTTCTGTTTTTTTATTTTTCTTATTTTTTAATCTTAAACTTTTATATCTCCATTCTCTAGTAGAATTAGCTTGCCTTCTGATTTCATAGCATTTAATGCTTTGCTTAGCATGTCAGTTAGTGTCTTACTTGATTCCCATCCTGGAAAGGGATCTTTTCCTCTTGGATTTTTTAAGAAGTTTTTGAATTCTTTTCTAACCCTTTTCTTAAACTCCTGGTTATTTTTTCTGTCTTGGGCTCCATTAAAGGTGTATCCGTGGGTTTCACAATAATCGTTCCATCCCCTCATTTCCTCCCCTTCGTAGCGTGCAAAAATATCCAGTACTTGTTCTGCTAATTCTTCACTCAAAACCATGTGTCCGTCTTTGAATTCAAACATGTCTGATAGTTCTGCAGTATAAATTTCTCCTACCATGTCAACCAGGCCTTTCACTCCTTTATGATCATGGTCGAATTCACCCAGGTCAACTAGTCTTATATGACATTTTGGCAACCGGAAAGGATAGCCAAAGCTTAGGATTTCTGCATCAAATCCTCTTCCAAAATACATGTTATTGGCATAATCTCCTGACATACCGATTTCACCAGAGAAATAATATGGGAACCTAAGTATAAAGTCAAGATAATCATCTATCTTTGTGTTTACAGAACCTAAGACTTCTTTCTGAGCCTGAAACAGGATTTTGAAGAATCTGTTTACCCTTCCTTTTAGTTCTTTATCCTTTCCATAGACTCTATCATAATATGCTTTGACAAAATGAACATCCATCCTAGGATCTATTAATGGGCGGGCAAGTGAGAGTGGAAAGAGTTCTGAGTATAGTCCTTCTACCACATCTCCATCTTGATATATTATGCTGTGATTAGGAGAAAATATATGTCTGTACCCATTGGCTATCCACATACTTCTTCCTTTTCTTTTTGGTATTTCTCCTATTATTGGTTCTGCTTGTTCAAAAAATCTTTGAAGGTGTTTGTTATCATTATGGATATAAACCACAGTTGGGTTTAGTTTTGTATTTTTTTTGATTTCACCCAGAACAGGAACTATCTTATTTTCTAGTATTTCTTCAGCTTTTTTTTCATCTGCTCTATCAATTGAGAATATGAATTCTTTAGTCCAATAGTTCTCTGATGCATTTATTTGGAGAATGTTGTCATAATTTGAGTTCATTGCGTCATCTATGGTTGTAGGTATGGCTAGGCTGGTTGGGTACTTACCTGCGTATCTTTCGCACCTTTTCTTTGCAATGTCTATTTCTTGTTTTGTGGCTAGTTTACCTAAATCCCGTATTTCATAGACCATGCTAAGAAGCGAGAAAAAACAACCCTTTAAAAAGTTTACTAATTTAACCACTCAGTAGTGGTTTTCAATAAATACTTAATTTTTTATACCCTTTATCTTTCCTTTCCCTCATGATTGAACTAGACGGCAGCTTTGGAGAGGGTGGAGGAGCTATTCTTAGGCAGTCTCTTGCTCTGAGCATGGCAACAGGCAAAGCCTTTAAGATAACTAACATTAGGAAGGGAAGGTGTAACCCTGGCTTAGCACCCCAGCACCTGGCAGCTGTTAATGCTGCAAAGGACTTGTGCAATGCAGAGGTTAAGGGGCATGCTATTGGGAGCACAGAAATATATTTTAAACCAGGAGAAGTAAAACCAGGTAGGTATAAGATTGATATTGGCACTGCAGGCTCCATAACCTTATTGTTGCAGTCTCTTTTGTTACCCAGCATTTTTGCTGGTAAAAAAATATCTTATCATATAACAGGAGGAACTGATGTTAAGTGGTCTCAGCCCTTTGATTATTTCAAGTTTGTATTCCTTCCTCAGATGAACAGGTATGCTGATATAGAAGCCAATCTTTACAGGCGGGGTTATTATCCAAAGGGAGGAGGAGAGGTAAAGATTTCTATTAATGGTAAGTATACTCTAGAGGATGAAATACCTTCAATCTTGTTATTAGAACAAAAAAAGCTTTTACAGATAAAAGGGGTTAGCCATGCCTCTGTTGATTTGGAGAACGCAAGGGTGGCTGAGAGGCAGGCAGAGAGTGCAAGACTTACTCTTTATGAGCTAGGCACTCCTTTCAATGTAAAAAATGAGTACTCAAAAAGTTATAGCCCTGGTTCTGGCATCACTCTCTGGGCAGTCTATGGGGATGAAGAAATAGATTTTGAGAATCCCATCATTCTTGGAGCTGACTGTCTTGGTGAAAAAGGGAAAAAAGCAGAGCTTGTTGGTAAAGAAGCAGGTGATAGTCTTATTGATGTAATTGATTTAGGAGCTGCTGTTGATAAGTACCTAGCTGATCAGTTAATTCCTTTCATGGCTCTGGAAGGCGGATTAATAAAGACAAGCGAGATAACCAATCATGTCAAGTCAAATATTTATGTAGCTGAGAAGTTTCTAAATGTTAAGTTTTCTATTGAAGGTAATGTTATTAGTTGTGAGAAATAATCAAAACTCATACCTCTCAGTCTCCATCTCTGCGAGCTTAATATCATCATATAATTCTCTTATTGCTGTGTGAAGTATTTCTTTTTCTGCTTCATCAAGTTTCAAGGTATTATGAGCATCTCTTACCTGCATATAAATCTTTTTTGCTTCTTCCAAGTGCCTGTCTCTTATGAGTTCTTTGCAGTAATCTATTTTATTATAAATTTCAAGATGAGATGCTTTTAGGATGTCTTCCTCTTTTAGTTCTGGATGAATAAGAGATTCTCCTCGTATCTCTGATTTAAGATAAGCAGAGAAGCCTTTTTCCTTTATCTTCTCCTCAGTCTCTTTCAGTCTTTGCTGTGCTTCTCTTAGGGCTTCTTCATTCCTTGTGATATCCTCTTTTATTCTTAGAAGTTCAGCATTTCTCTTCTCATACTCTTTTATCTGCTCATTAAGCTCGTTTAACTTTTTTTCTAGTTCTTCTTGTTCCTCTTTCATAACAGGTATTTTTTTGAATAGCTCATCTGCTTCTTCTTTTTCTTTTATTAGTTGTTCTTTTTCTTGTGTAAGTTCTTCTTTTTCTTTTACCAATTGTTTTTCCCTGAAATGGTACTTGTTGGCCTCTCCAGCAACACGTATTTTTTCGTGTTCTAATTCTTGTTTTTCCTTTTTCAAGAAATCTATGTTTTGTATTATTTCTTGTTTTTCTTTTTCTATGTTTTCTTTTTGTTGTGTTATTTCTTGTTTTTCTTTTTCTATGTTTTCTTTTTGTTGTGTTATTTCTTGTTTTTCTTTTTCTATGTTTTCTTTTTGTTGCCTAATCTCCTCCTCTGCTCTTTCTTTTTCTGCTTTTATCTCCTCCAAAGCTTTTTCCTGCTCAGCTCTTTCTTCTGGTTTTTCAATTTCCTCTGGTTTTTCCTCTACTGGAGGAGGTATTTTTATTTCTTCTTGTTCTCCTCTTGCAAATTTTTCTTCTATTCTTTTTATTTCCTCTTCAGGTGATGCTTCTGTGATGAAACCTTCGCTTGGCTCTTCTAAGACAGCTTCATATTCCTTTGCCTTTTCTTCTTTTTCCTCTTTAACAAGAGGCTGTGCTTCTTCGTGTGGCTCTGGGTGTCTAAGTTTTTTTTCTATTCCCTTAACCTCTTGCTCAAGCGATTCTTCTGCTATGAAATCCTCTGCTGGCTCTATCTTAACCTCTTCTTCAGGAGGCTCTTCTCTTGTTCTTGGTATGTGCTCTGCTTCTTTTGTAAAATCTTCTTTGGGTTCTTCTCTTGTTTCTGGTATGTGTTCTACTTCTTTTATGAACTCAGATTCTTCTTTTATAGGTTTTTCTACTTCAGCCTCTTCCTTCCAGTCAACATCAAAAGGTTTAAGTTCTTCCTCCTCATCTATCTTCTCTTCTTCTATTTTCTTTTCTTTTGGCTTTATCTTTGGGGGTTCCTCCACCAGCTCTTGCTCTCCTTCTTCTAATTGTGAAGGCTCTTCAATATCTGGTAGTTCAAACTGCTCTTCTTCAGTCTCTTCCTCTGATAACTCCTCTCTAGGTTCTATTTTTGGTGGTTCAGGAATCTCCTCATCAAGAAAAGTATCGCTTGTTAACATTGGTTCCTCATCTTCAAAAGAAAAAGGTTCTTTGGCAGGAGCAGCCTCCTCAATAGATCTGGGTTTAGGAGCAGGAGGAGCCTCTTCTGTTAGTGAAGGTTCTATATCAGAAATAATATCTTCTGGCGGGGTTGGTTCTAGGTTAGAAGGGGTTTCTGGTGTTACAGGAGCTTCTTCTAATGGCGCAACCTCCTCTGTTGTTGTAGGTGGGCTAGGAGCAGGTTCTAAGCCAAGCTCTTTTCTAATCTCATCAATATCTTCAGGAATATTTACAGAATCTTCTTTTTCCTCTTCTACTTTTTTAGGAATAGGGGCTTTTTCTAGTAAATCTTGTTTATTCTTCTTAAATAATCCTAGAAAACCCTTTTTCTTTTGCTCCTTTTTAGGATACTCAGGCTTTTCACCTGGCGGTGTTGGTGGTATAATCTCTTCTGGCAAATCCTCACCCCTTTTATAGACTTAATCTTACTATTAATATAAAAACTTTTTGGTGTAATGCCCTAAATAAAAAAATATTTATAATCCTGAAATAATTTATTATGATTATGGCGAGTGAGATAGATAAAAAAGAGGTGATGGAGCTCTCAGGTTATCTTAAAACCATGTCTTTCAGATTGCAAATCCTACAGAAAACAGCGAGTAACATCTCAACAGAGATTGATAGCTTGACCAAGAGAATTATTGATAAGAAAGCAGGTTTATCAAAGGATTTTTCTGTTATTAAGAAAGAGGTTGCTGACATAAGGGAGGAGATTCGCTTTATTCAAAGAGCAATCTTAGAAGTGATAAACCAGCTTAAGAGAAGTGTGAAGATAGAAGAGTTTGAGCGTTTCAAGAAAAGAATGGATGTGTGGAACCCTGAGAGTTTTGTGAGTAAGAGAGAGGTTAAGAAGGTTCTTAGAGATAACTAAAATCTATTTTTTTACAACCCCTTCCAAAGCCTTGATTGCCACTTCTATCTGCTCATCATCAGGCTCCCGGGTGGTTAGTTTTTGAACAAGTAAGCCAGGGGCTGCTAGTATCCTAGTAAGCCAGTTATGGTATTTGCTGGTAAGCTTTATCCACTCATAGCCAATCCCTGCTATTAAGGGTAAGAAGAGTATTCGTATTAATAGTTTAAGCCAAAAACCAGTTTCTAAAGGGATTAGTAAGTAGAACAAAATGCTTAGGAAAATTACTACTAAGATGAAAGTGGTACCGCACCTAGGATGTGCTTTTGAGTAGTCCTTAACATTCTTAACTGTAAGCTTATTATTAGCTTCATAGCAGTAAACAGTTTTGTGCTCTGCTCCGTGGTACTGAAATAATCGCTTAACATCTTTCATTAAAGAAATTGCAAGGATGTAGAGAACAAGGATTGCGAACTTGGCTAAGCCATCAATAAGATTGAATACTAAGTTACTTGTTCCAACCTTGTTCTGAAAAAAAGTAGCTACTAGCAAGGGTATGAGTTTGAAAAGAGCAAGGGCAAATAGGATTGAGATGATAAAGGTGACTATGAGTTCAAGGGTTCCTAGTTCTTGTTTTTTACCTTTTTCCTTTTTCTCTATTTGCTGGTTAGCAGAATAAGTAAGGGCTTTGTAGCCTAGAATCACGGTTTCAACCAGAATTATTATTCCACGAATAAATGGTAATCCCAAGAACTTATGCTTCTTAGTGGTTGAAACATATTTTTCTTTTTTAACAACAATTTTTTCATTAGGCTTTCTAACAGCAACAGCATATTTATCTTTAGTTCTCATAAGAACTCCTTCAATAACTGCTTGGCCACCGACCATTAGCTCTGGTTTTTCCTTTTTCATTTCCTCCCCCTCGCGAGCAAAGCGAGCGAGCACAGTTATTATTTTTCTTTTCTTTTTACCTATTTTATTCATGCTCTATTTGATAATCTTTATAAAGGTTACGTACCATAAGATATTTTATGGGTGGTGAAGAAGAGAAGACTGGTAAAAAAATTAATCTTGTATGCGATAAAAGACTTGATAAATACTTTGACATAACTAGCAGAGCTCTTGAGAAAGTTAAAGAAAGTGAAAAGGATGCTAAAAGAGCCAAAGAAGCAGCAGACTTTCTTGACATGGCTAATAGATACTTTTCAGATGCAAAGCACTTCAGAGAGCAAGACAACTATGTATTAGCCTTGGCAGCTATTAATTATGCTCATGCCTGGCTAGATGCGGGCGCAAGGATTGGCTTGTTCAAAGTTAATGATTCTGAGTTGTTTGCTAGTGATTAAGAAAGAAGCTCTAAACAAAAACAAAAATATTTTTGAATCTTAATCAAAAATTAAGAAAACAAAAATAAAAAATATTTTTGAATCTTAATCAAAAATTAAGAAAACAAAAACAAAAATATTTTTGAATCTTAATCAAAAATTAAGAAAACAAAAACAAAAATATTTTTGAATATTATCAAAACATAATAAAACAAAAATAAAAAATATTTTTGAATATTAATTAAAAATTAAAAAAACAACAAATTATATATATGAGAACCTTCTTATACATTATAAGAGGTGAAATTTAATTAGATATACTTTGGGAGGTGATTTTTTTGGCTAAGAAAAAAGAAGTAGCTACAAAAAAAGAAGTAGCTACAAAAAAAGAAGTAGCTACAAAAAAAGAAGTTAAAGCTAAGGTTTCTGACGAAGGAAAGCTCTGGGCAATTTTATCCGCTGTGTTTCTCATACTGTTCTTTGTTCCCTTGTGGGTTGTTAAGCCCAGAAACGACTATGCTGTTTACTATGCAAAACAATCTTTTTTGCTGTTAATAACATCTGTTGTTATTAATATTGTTGGTAGTATTCTGTCAATAATTCCTTTCCTAGGCACTTTAATATTGGGATTGGGTGGTTTGGCTGTGTTCATACTATGGATTTTTGGTATTGTAAATGCAGCTAGTAACAAGCAAAAGCCTCTGCCAGTAATTGGTGAACTAGCAATAGATTGGTTTAAGAGTCTTTAAGATTTTTCTTTTTCTATTTTTTTTTCTTAGTGTTCAGTATAAACCCCTGGCTCCATAAACACTTGCTCATGTTTTAAGAATAAGCCTTTATTCTTTTGCATAACCTCTTCTGAGCTCATATGAGCAATTCCAATACTAACAAGCTCATCTTTAAGAGTCATAATAGCAACCCTATCATTTGGTTTGATTCCTTCTTCTATCTTTGAGATACCAGGAACATTAAGAAAAGCTCCATGACATAAAGTGTCAACAGTAGTGTCAAGCACCCATACCTTGTGAAGATGCTCTACTCCTTTTTCTATTGGCATCACCAGTCTTGTGAGCTCTTTCTCATTGTTTTCTTCAGAATAATAATGATAAGCATCTGTTAAGTCTTGCAAGGTGCATATATTACTCTCTTCAAAAGGACCTGCTCTTGTTCTTCTGAGCTCAAGCATGTGCGCCCCTGTTTCTAACTCTTTGCCAATATCAGAGCATAACTTCCTAATATATGTGCCTGCCTGGCACCCAACCATGAACAAAACCTCTTTATCAGCTATCTCAATTATATCTATATAATATATAGTGCGTTTTCTAAGCTGCCTCTTAACAGCACTCCTAACAGGAGGCACCTGCTCAATCTCACCAACCAAGTTCTTAAATATTTTTCTAAGCTTTTTTTCATCATACTCTTCATGTATTCTCATCAAACAAACATATTCCTTGCCAGCTTTTAACAAGGAGTTAACAATCCTGGTGCCTCTGCCAAGAGCAACAGGTAATACTCCTGTAACCTTTGGGTCAAGAGTGCCTGAATGCCCAGATTTATCTATATGAAGAATATGTTTTACATAAGAACTGACTTGGTGGCTACTGGGACCAGAGGGCTTGTCAATATTAACAATGCCGTATTCTAAGAGTTCTTTAATACTTCTCTGTTCTGGCTTGGTCCCGTACTTAGGGCTAGTGCTAGATTCTTTCTTAACAAGCACTTTCCTCTTCTTCATCCAAGGGAATTGGTTGGGCATAACACAAGAGATTAGGGTTTTGCTTAAAAATATTATGTTATGGCAAAGACTTTGTTTCTGACATCTTGGAAATAGGTCTATTTTCATGATAACTTCAAAGTAATCTGAAATTATGACAAATAATTTATATAAGCTATACTATAATATATGTTAAAAGCTAGTTTAAAAACTAGGAGGTCCTAAAAATGAAGAAAAGCTCAACTAAAATAATGAGTTCATTAGTTATGCTTGTTTTTTTGATTGCCAGCATTGCATTGGTTTCTGGCTTTGCAATAACAGGTAAGGTAGTGGAGATAAGCCCAACAGAGATTACAGTCAAAACAACTTATCCTGAAGAAATATGCGTTGACAAATGTGGTGACGGAGTATGCCAAGAAGTGGTTTGTCTAAGCACAGGGTGTCCTTGTGCTGAGAATGCTCACACCTGTCCAAGGGATTGTACCCAGGTAGAGTGCCCTGAAGTTCAAATTCTATGTAAAGAAGGAAGTGATATTGAGACTTACATTGGTTCTGATGGGTGCGAATATAAAAGATGTGTTCCTAGGCATTGCAAGAATGGTGTAAAGGATGGTGATGAGACTGGTGTTGACTGTGGAGGTAGTTGCCCCAAGACTTGTGAAAGAAGAGAATGTGCACAAGAAGGAGAGCGCTACTCAAAGGTTTTTACTGAAGATTACCCAGATCATTGCTGCCAAGGCCTTACAGAGTGGGAGGCAGGTATGGATACAAGGATTTCTGTAGCAGATAAGTGTTATCATACTGGCATGGTTAGTGGAAGTCCTGTTGGTATATGTATTAATTGCGGTAATGGTGTGTGTGAGGAATTTGAGAATCCTTGCAACTGCTTAAGGGATTGTTTGGGCAAAGGAAAGTCAACTTATAAGACTGTTCAAGAATTTTGCGATAAAGCTTATGCTCGATACTGTGGTAATGGGATAGACAGAGAATTAAGTTTGGATTTGTGCAGATTATGTGGAGACACCCCTGGATGTTATGATTCTGATGGCGGGATTAATTATTATACTAGAGGAACAGTTACTGTTAGTTCTGACAATAAGGTGACTATAAAAATTGATGAATGCAAAAGCCATGTGGGTCTTGATCCTGGAGAACCTTGGATTTATGAATATTACTGCGATAACACAAAAGATGCTGGTTACACAGTAGATATCTATAGGTGTCCTAACGGTTGCTCCAATGGAGCCTGTATAGAATCAGCATGTACAGATTCTGACGGCGGCAAGAATTATTATGTTCAAGGAACTGTTGAGGCTGGTAATGAGAGAAAAACTGATAGTTGTACTCTTTGTACTGGTGCTTGTCCTGTAACAGTAGAAGGAGAAGAGGTTGTTCCTTGTAGGGTTTCTTGTGGTGCGGTTGTTGAGTATTATTGTGAAGGGGGTAGTATTAGCTCAGAGACTCATATGTGTGAGCATGGTTGTGAGCTTGGTGCTTGTTTGCAAAAACCAGTAGGTGATATTTGCGATACTACATGTAAAAGAGAAGGCTATGCTTCTGGTAAGTGCAGAGAAGGACCAGTAACCATGACAACAACAAGTGGAGGTAGTGTTAGTGCTGGTTGGTGTTATTCTGATGAGACTGATATTGGTGCTGATGGCTGTCCTGAGATAGCAATACTAGATCCAACAGGCAAAACCCTGGTGTATCACTGCTGTTGTAAAGGAGGAGTTGTACAAAAATGCTATGATTCTGATGGTGGAAGGAATTATTATGTTCAAGGAACTGTTGAAGCAGCTGGTGTGAAGAAAACTGATTCTTGCACTTATTGTACTGGTGCTTGTCCTATTCCTGAAGGCGGTGAACAAGTGGATTGTAGGGTTACTTGTGGTGCGGTTGTAGAGTATTATTGTGAAGGGGGTAGTATTAGCTCAGAGACTCATGTGTGTGAGCATGGTTGTGAGAATGGTGCTTGTGTGCGTGAACCAGTGAATACTTGTGATGCTACTTGTAAAAGA
>LSSJ01000005.1 GCA_001595785.1 Euryarchaeota archaeon SM23-78 | reverse complement strand
AGCCTTAAGTTCTTCTTAGAGATAATAAAGAAAATAATTCTAATATTTATTTTAATATTTATACTATTGGTAATAGTAAATCGTTTTATGACTCCTAAAAAATTCATTAAATATTTTGGAAAGAAATCTGGAGCAAAAGGATGGCTAGTGGCTATTATTGGAGGTACTATTTCGACAGGGCCACTATTTCTGTGGTACCCTTTACTTAATGATTTAAAAAATCATGGAGTAAGAACAGGATTAATTGCTACTTTTTTATATAACCGGGCAGTAAAACCTGCTTTGCTGCCTTTAATGATATTTTATTTTGGATTAGCATATACAATAGTGCTTGCTGTTGTTATGATGATAGCTTCACTATTCCAAGGATTAATAGTAGAAAAAATTGTAGGGGTGGAAAAATGAGAGTAGTAATAAGTTCAACAGGCAATAGCCTGGAAAGCGAAGTTGATGTGAGGTTTGGCAGGTGCCCATACTTTGTGTTTGTAGAATTAGAAGATAAAGAAATTAAAAACCATGAGATAGTAGAAAATACCAGCTCAAAACAAGCAGGAGGAGCAGGTATAACAGCAGCAGAGTTTGTAGCTAAAAAAGGAGTTCAAGCAGTTCTTACAGGTAACATAGGCCCAAGGGCTTTTAGTGTTTTCAGCCAGTTTAAAATAGATGTTTATCCTGTAACAGGAAAAATAAGTGATGCTATCAAAGCCTTTGTTAATAGTGAGCTTAAAAAAGTTGATGCACCAACAGGACCTATGAGACACAAGGGACCTTTTTAATTATTAACTTAATAAATTATGAAAATGAAAATTGTAGTAACTGGAGGAAAAGGAGGAACAGGCAAGTCAACAATAGCAGCAGCTCTTGCATATGAGCTTTCTCAGAGAAAAAAAGTCCTGCTTGTGGACGCTGATGTTGATTGTCCTAATGATCATCTGATACTCTCTGTAAAAAGAAGGAAAATTAAAGATGTGTTTCAATTCATTCCTAAGTTTAACCATGACAAATGCACTAAATGTGGTAAGTGCGCTGAGGTCTGCAAGCAACATTCAATAATCTTTGTTAAGGATAAGTATCCTGCTTTTATACCAGATACATGCACTGGTTGTAAGGCTTGTTTGGTTGTATGCCCATCAGGAGCTATAAAAGAGGGAAAGAAAAAGATAGGCTCTATCTATAGGGGAAATAATTTTGGAGTAGAACTAATATCTGGAGAGCTGAAAATAGGAGAGCTTGCATCTGGAGAAATGGTTAGCGAGACAAGAAGAACAGCAGAACAATTAGAATCAAAAATAAAAGCAGATGTTACAATAATCGACTCGGCAGCAGGAATTGGCTGCCCAGTAATAGCTTCTATCACAGGCTCTGATTATGCAGTAGCAGTTACAGAGCCATCACCATCTGCATTAAATGATTTAAAAAGAGTCCTCCTGGTCATAGAACATTTTAGAATACCACGCGGGATTGTAATAAACAAGCATGATCTCTCAAAAGCTTTTTGTAAAAAAATAGAAATCTTTGCAAAGAAAAACAAAATACCAATCCTTGAAAAAATTCCTTATAGCAAAAAAGTAATCGAGTCAACTATTAAAATGAGTCCGATTAATGTTCATAATAAAGAATACGGGAGGTACTTTTCAAAGATTTTAAAAAACATTGAAAATAACCTAATATAATAAGTTAAAATGCCAAGACCAAGAAGATTAAGAAGAGTAATGTTTGAGCCAGGTTTTACTTACTTTAAGCCAGCAGGAGTAAGAATGTCTGAGCTAGCAGATTCTGTGCTAACAGTTGATGAGTACGAAGCAGTCAGGCTTAAGGATTTGGAAGGTATGGAGCAGGAACAAGCAGCTAAGAAGATGAACATATCCCAGCCAACCTTTCATAGACTATTATTATCAGCTAGGAAGAAGATTACTGATGCTATAGTTCATGGTAAAGCTATAAAGATAGAAGGAGGTGATTATAAGATGGCAAGGCCAGGAAGAGGCTTAGGACGTGGAAGAGGACTTGGACTTGGAGCAGGTCCTGGGGGAAGAATGGGGGGCTTTGGAGCAGGCCCTAGTGGTGAATGTGTCTGTCCAAAGTGTGGTTATAAACAAACCCATGCCCGCGGAGAACCTTGTTATGAGCTTAAGTGCCTTAAGTGCGGTGCAATGATGACAAGGGCATGATAAAGCGAATGATAAAACGAATTTGTAATATATAAAACGCAGATGTGGAGTTAGTAAGCATGAATATATTACTATGGATAATACTAGCAACTCTTGTTAATGGACTAGTTGCTTTTATAGGCGTATTTTCTCTCTGGTTAAAAGAAAAATTATTCAAAAAAATATTAATGATTCTTGTAGCTTTTTCTGCAGGAGCCCTACTAAGCGGAGCTTTCTTTCATTTGTTAGCAGAGTCTTTGGAGCATTTATCTGTCACAAAGGCGTTTGCTTACATGCTGATGGGATTTATACTTTTCTTTCTCATTGAGAGGTTTTTACACTGGCATCACTGCCATCTTCACGGGCAAAAATGCGATGTGCACCCTGTATCTTATTTAATCCTTTTTGGAGATGGGGTTCATAACTTTATTGATGGTATAATCATTGGAGTCAGTTTTATTATTAGTGTTCCTTTTGGCATTGTAACTGCCCTTTTAATCATAGGCCACGAGATTCCCCAGGAGCTAGGAGACTTTGCAGTGTTGGTCTATGGTGGGTTTAGCAAGACAAAAGCTTTAGTGTATAACTTTCTTTCACAGCTTACAGCTGTTATTGGAGGCATTATTGGATACTTATTTTCAACTAGAATACAAGGAGTAATACCTTTCATCCTTCCCTTTGCAGCAGGAGGCTTTATCTATATAGCAGCCTCTGATTTGATTCCAGAACTGCACAAAGAACCTAAGCTTAATAAATCCCTAGTATCATTCAGCTTTTTTTTGATAGGAATAGTATTCATGTTTTTACTTAAATTTTTGTTTGAGCATTAAGAGCATTAAATATGTGTGAATTGAAATGAAGGAACAACAAAAAGAATCTAAAAAGCAGTTCATGGAGTCATTAAGCATAGAGATTAATAACTGTAAAAAATGCGATTTATGGAAGACAAGGAACAAGCCTCTGGTAGGTGATGGCTCAATTAATGCAGAAATACTTGTTATTGGTGAGTCTCCTGGTTATTACGAGGACTTACAAGGGAAAGCATTTGTAGGGGAAGCAGGAAAGATTCTTGACAATTTATTGGGCTTGGTTAATTTGAAAAGAAAGGGTATCTATATAACCAATGTTTTAAAGTGCCATCCTCCGAGGAATCATAATCCTAACAGACAAGAGATTGATTCCTGCATTGGATACTTGTACAAACAGATTGATATAATCAAGCCAAAGATTATCTTGACTCTTGGGAAGTTTGCTTCAAAAGAAATATTTGATAAGTTTAATCTGGACTTTACTAGGATTAGTGAGTTACGCGGCAGAGTTTTTGAGGCTGAAACAAATTTTGGAAAAATGAAAATTATTCCTTTGTATCACCCTGCTGTTGCTTGTTATCATAATGAGATGATTGGTGAGCTTAAAAAGGACTTTGAGAAATTGGGTTTGCTTATGAAAAATTGATAATGATAAAATAATGAAGGTAATTAAAAATGGCATTGTTTTCGTTCCTTAAAAAAGAAAAGAAGTTGATGTGTGATTGGTGCGGAAGAGAGATGGAGGAAGCACATTATTTTAAGTATATTGGCCATAAGAAATTCAGTTTTTGCTCTGAGGCTTGTAAACAAAAGTTTAGGAAATCAGGTAAGGGTAAAGGTGTTTACAGAGCTTGCCCAAGTTGTGCACTCAGACCAAAGTCATGGGATTAAGAAGGCACACAGTATAGCAATATTTAAAAAAACCACTGGGCTAACTATAATAGGTTTTATGAATGAGCATATTACTATGGATAATCCTAGCAACTCTTGTCAACGGCTTGGTTGCTTTTGTAGGAATTGTATCTTTATGGCTTAAAGAAAAATTATTCAAGAAAGTCTTAATGATTTTAGTAGCTTTTTCTGCAGGAGCCTTACTCAGCGGAGCCTTTTTTCACCTAATACCAGAAGCCCTTGAAAAGATTCCTGTGACAAATGTTTTTGCATATCTAATGATAGGCTTCATACTCTTCTTTTTAATTGAAAGGTTTCTTCACTGGCATCACTGTCATCGTTATGGAGCAAAATGCAAGACCCACCCAGTTTCTTATCTTATCCTAATAGGTGATGGTGTTCATAACTTTATAGATGGTATAATCATAGGGGTAAGCTTTATTGTTAGTATACCTTTTGGAATAATCACAACTTTGCTAATCATTGGACACGAAATCCCTCAGGAACTAGGAGATTTTGGAGTGCTTGTGTATGGTGGTTTTAGCAAGTACAAAGCCTTGGTTTATAATTTTATCTCTCAACTCATGGCTGTTCTCGGAGGAATACTAGGCTATTTGTTTTCAACCCGTGTAGAAGGAGTAATTCCCTTTATCTTACCATTTGCAGCAGGAGGCTTTATATATATAGCAGCCTCTGACTTAATACCAGAGCTTCACAAAGAGCCTAAGCTTAATAAATCCTTAATCTCATTTGGTTTTTTCCTAGTTGGAATAGCCTTTATGTTCTTGCTAAAGTTTTTATTTGGTTAGAAGTAATAACAAAATTTAAAAATCAGCATAAAAAACACGGTGATAAAAATGAAGAAACTATTGCTTGCACTAATGCTGTTATGTGTCCTGTTATTTACAACTCCCTTTGCATTTGCTGAAGAACTACATGATTCTCATGCAGACATCCCTGTATGCGCTGTTTATTTCACAGGCATAGGATGCCCTCATTGTGCAAAGGTTGAGCCCTTTGTCAAGGATTTATTAGAGGAATACCCTACCCTAATTTTGATAAGATATGAGATTTATCAGCAGCAACAGAATGCTCCTTTGCTAGAAACTTATGCTTCAAATTACAATTTTCAACCTGGAATACCTGTAATCATATTTAATGATAAAACTGTTATTCAAGGAGACTCTCCTATTCTTAGAAACTTTAAAAAGACAATTAATTCAATGGAGAGTAATCCTTGTCCTTTAATTGATGGCTCAGCAGTTAATTATAAAGAGCTTGAATGTGACACCTTGCCTGGAAGACCAGAGATATTGATAGGTGAAAATAAATCAGTAGGAGGAGGGAGTTGTGATGAAATACCACAGGAATTAACCTTGGCCAAGATTTTAGGATTGGCTGCTGTTGATGCTATTAATCCTTGTGAGCTTGCTGTTCTGGCTTTAATGCTTATTGCTATACTTACTTATAATCCTAGGGATAAGAAAAAGGTGTTATTAGCAGGTCTTGCGTTTACTTTAGCAGTCTTTGTTATGTACATTATTTATGGGCTTATCATTATTAAGTTTTTTCAGCTAATCCAACTTTTAGTAGGTATTAGGCTCTGGCTTTACAAGATACTTGGCGTGGTTGCAATAATACTTGGACTGTTTAATATCAGAGACTTTTTCCGCTACAGACCGGGCGGATTTGCTACTGAGATGCCTTTATTTTTAAGGCCCAAGGTTAAGAAGTTAATTGCAGGCGTAACTAGCCCTGGCGGAGCTTTCGTTGTTGGGCTCCTAGTAACTTTGTTCCTTATTCCATGCACTATTGGTCCTTATATTATTGCAGGAGGCATACTATCAGCTCTTGAACTATTAAAAACCCTGCCTTGGTTATTAATATATAATCTTGTGTTTGTGTTACCTATGCTTATTATAACTTTTATAGTGTATCTTGGCTTTACAACTGTGGAGAATGTGTCTGGGTGGAAGGATAAGAATATTAGGTATCTGCACCTAGTTGCTGGCATAATCCTGTTCCTTTTAGGATTGGCTATGATTCTGGGTTTGGTCTAGAATTAGAATAGTTTTAGTTGCTTTGATTCTTTTTGTTTTTGATTGTTCTGATTTCTCAATTTATTTCTTAAATCATAATATCTTCTTAGGATTTCTTTTGAGTATGGGAGCTCTGCTTGGGTTTTGTATTTTCCTGCTCGTGTTTGTTTTTCATGAATTTTCCTTAGTCTGTATACCCCTGTTGCTATTGTCTCAGCTACTATTAGTTCAACTGGTTGTCTTTCTAATACCTCTCTATTATATCTGTACTCTTCTGAAAGCGTTGATTTCTTGTTCCACACTCCTGCTAAGAAGTAGGTTGCTTCCCAGTCTGTAAGGGCTTTAAATACATCATCTCCTATCTTATCACTGTTTATCATACCATACTGTACTCGTTTTAGAGGTTCTTTTCGTATTATTGAATAAATATTTTCTCCTACTGAGTATTTAGGTTTTTCCTGAAGCCTTACGCCTCTATTATATAGGTATCTTTGGAGATTATCTGTTATGTTGTATTTGTAATACCCAACTCTTCTCATAGCTTCTCTGGGCAGAATAAGTGGGGTGAGCAATGCCTCTTTTAAAGAATGCTTATCAATGTTTTTTAACCTTTCCTCTAGGCTTTCAACCATATTATTTTATACATTATTTTTATCCTTTATAAATCTTTCGATTTTTAACCACTTAGAAGTAACAACTATACTTATTTTATAAGCACGGCATTAACCATGCCTTCCTGACCAGGCCTGCCAGTAATCCTAGCCTTACCCTTATCAGTCTCAACCACAGTGCCTCTGGTAAGGATGTTACGCCTCACAAAATGCCTGTTAGCAGGGTTTTCAAGCACAGTCTTAATATCCTCAATACTATGCTTCCTAGTGCTAGGGTCAAACAGATTAAGCTTGTCAGCAAACAAGAGCCTGGTCTTAGAACCGCTACTCTTGGTCTTAGAAGACCTAGCATCCCTCTTACCAATCTTAGTATTAGTAGGAAGACTACCCTTCTGATGCAGCCTTTTAGGACAAGCACTCTTATACCTAGCCCCAGTCTGCTTTCTCTTAGACCTTTTCTGAATAACAACCATGCATTTGCAGAAAAAAAAGACTCTTTATAAAGCTTGTGTTATGATGATTAACACCAACTCAAGTAGTATTAGGCTATGACTATATTATTGAAAATCTATGTGCCCTTACAATTCAACTTTGTCAATAAGCGCCTTAAAATCCTTCCACTTACTAGCAGGAATACGAGTCCCTTTCTTGGTAAGTCCGGTATATTTATTAGTTTCAACAAACTCCCTAATATCAACGCCTTTCTCACCCTGGAACTCATTAATCCTAACCACAACACTGGTAGATTCAGTCTTCTTAAACCTTCCAATCTCCTTTTCTTCCATCCTTATACCCCCTTAAAATAATTATTATATATATGATAATTACGCGAGACATATAAATTTTTCTCTTTTTGCAACATATTCAAAGAATTAAATTATAATAACATTTATAAATACCCCAAAATACCCAGAGATAAAGCGTTTTTATTTTATTTTAGGTGATAAATGGAATTACCAAAAGCTTTGCTTTTGGGAGTCCATCAAATCACAAAAAGGTGATTTTATGGAACCAGCAAGACCCTTAGATGCCTTGAACAAGGCACGAGGAAAAAGAGTAATAGTGGAATTAAAGAACAGCAGACAATACATAGGAACCCTAGTGTCATTTGACATACACATCAACACAGTACTCCAGGATGCAGAGGAAAGGGTTGAAGGAGAGATGAAGAGAAAACTAGGCACAGTGTTCATAAGAGGAGACACTATTACAATAATCTCAACCCAATAAGGATATTTCTGAATGGTGAAGGACTATGACCAAAGGAACGCCTTCTATGGGAAAGAAATCAGGGAAAAAAACCCATATTCGGTGCAGGAGATGTGGTAAAAGAACCTATCATATTAGGAAGAAGAGGTGTTCTAGTTGTGGTTATGGCAAGAGTTCTAAGCTAAGAAAGTATAATTGGAGAAAAAAGAAATAATAATATGGGGAAATTATATCTTTCCTAGCTGCACAAGGTTTCCTTTTAAATATAAATCCCCTGTGAGTTCATCAAAGTAGCCAAGAACAATTCCATACTTGTTCTGGATTATATAGGTGTTGTACTGGGGTGGCTCAAGAATATCTTGCTCCTCATATACTCTTCCTCTTAAGTAGAGGTTGCCTGTCTCATCATCTATCCAAGCAGTGTGAGTTGTTATTTCCTCAAAGTCTTTTCTCTCTGTGAATCCTATCTTGAAATCATCCTCTCTTGGTGTGCCTGTTGTTCCTTGCACTAGTAAGCCTTTTATCACTAGGTTGCCAAACCTGGTAAACCTTCCAACTAGTTTTCCATTCATATTCTCTATTGGCGCTGACAACTCTTTGAATGCCTGGTCCTCTATTCCTACAAAGCAGTAAGCAGGTCTTTTATTAAGTTGAGGGTGAGTGCATGGATCTGTTGTTGATGGCTGAGTGGTTGGTGTGGTTGATGGCTCTGGTGTTATTGGTTCTGTCGCAGGTGTTGTTGCTTGCTCTACTCCTTCTTGGGTTACTGTTATATTCGAAGTATTCGAATATTCAGTAAGTCCTTGACTTACTGTTATGTAGAATGTGTTGCTGGTTATTAGTTTGTCCCCGTCTGTTGCATAAATATATGCAAGGTATATGCCAGGCATATTCGAACTTATGGTCAGAGCACTTTGGTATATCTCTACATTTATCTTTGGTATCTCATTAATATCATACTGGATATCATCATTATCAGGGTCTTTGAAATATTGGTTTAATTCAATAGTTGTTTCTTGACTTGTTGTTATAAAGATATCTTGTATTGTGTTAGTTTGCACAGGCGCACTATTCTCTTTGGTCTGGGTTATAATTAGTTTTGTTATTGTTAGTTTTGAGTTCTCTTCTACTTCAACTATTAAGGTTGGGTAGTTTGTTTCTGGCAAATCACATGTTTCTATGCAAATCTCTGAAAATTCATAAACTTGAGATTCTTCTATATTTTCTAGAGTTTCATTAATGATATTATCAATAATTTCACTCATATTTTCTTTTACTGTTGCGTTTATTGTCTGATTGAAATTCGTGTTTATAACTGTGAAGCTGGTTTCTAATCTAAGAATATCATTCGGTAATACGATTAATGCTATTACTTGGTATTCTCCTGTTTTCTCTGTTAGGTATGTATTATCGTCTAGCTTGTGTCTTTCTTCTTCCTCTTCTATGTAGATTGATTTGTTTTCTATTTCAGGAGTTATGTTTATGACTACGGTTTCTCCTAATGTATACTCGTTTTTATCTGTGCTTATAATATGCTCTGGTTCTGGCTCTGCTATTGCTAATCCTGTTATCAGATTTCCTTCTTGCTCATTAATTATGTGTGCTATCACATATTCATTCCCATCTATTCTTAGTTTTATTCTTGCTTTTGTTCCTTCTAGTTTTCCGCTTATTCTTAGACTGGTTATGTTGGTAATGTCCAGCACTGTTTCTGTGTATTGCTCAAACCCTTGATTGTAATCTAGGGTTTGGGTTATTAATTTTGGTCCAATCACCAGACCTGTTGGGGTGCTTGGAGGCGGCTGAGTTAGAATACTGATAGTTACAAGTATGAGGAGGATTATTCCTGCAATTCCTATTTGGTTTTTGGTCATCCTATGTTTCCTAATTTGCTCTTTTAGTTCTGCTTTCTCACCGTTTATTTTTTTCATCAACTCTTCTTTGTTTTTTCCTCTGTATTCTTTTTTAAGCATAGAATTGTATTTTCTTTTGCTAATCTTTTTTCTTCTGAGTTTCTCGTCTAGGTCATTCATGAATCTGATTATCTCCTTCTTTTTTTCTTCTAATTCTCTGAGTTTTTCTTCTGGATTCATTTTTTCTTTTTAATCTTAGGAATAAGCGTTTTCTTTTCTTTAGGCTTGGCTTCTATCACCTTGAGGAATACTCTTCCATCTAGATCTTCCACAAATCTTATCTTGGTGCCTGGCCCCCAGCCTTTTTCCTCTGCCAAGTCTTTTGGAATGGTTATCTTATATTGGCCGTTATTTAGAACTACTCTCATTTTGGATATTATTATAAATTTTAGTACTAATTTATTCTATTATTAGTACTTATATATTTAAATCTTTGGTTTTTTAGTACTATTTTAGTCCTTTATTATTACCATTAATATTTATGTTTTGTGCTTTTTAGTACTATTAAAGTGCTTTATTATTACTATTATATTTAAATGTTTGCTTTAGTAAGCTTTTTAAACAGGTAAAACACACATCTATCTACTCGTGAAAAACATGCGGGGGTGCCGGCATGCAAAAATTCGATAGAAACAAATTTTTGGGCCGTCACCTCGACTGACGCGGGGGTGCCGGAGTGGCCAAAACCTTTTGATGGCTAAACGGGCCGGGTTTAGGTGTCACAAAGCAAGCTTTATGAAGCTTTTACTTATGGCGAAAACACCCGGTGGCTTAGACAAGACCAAGGGTCTTGGCAGGACAAGGTGCTAGTCTTGGAGTAGACAAGGCCTGGCCTTGGCAGGACAAGGTGCCAGCCTTGGAGAAGTGCCTGCGAGGGTTCAAAGCAGTTAGCTGCGTTTTATGAAAAACGTAAGGCTGATGAAAATCCCTTCCCCCGCACTTTTGTTCTTTAAACTCCAAAAATAATACTTAATCATACAATTATTGTTTATAAATGGACTATGTAGTCACTCAAAAATTAAGAATGCTTAATTTTAAGAAAAACAAGCATTTCAAGGCTTATAAAAAGAATGATACATAACAAAGCCACCTGGTTGCGAAAACTTTATAAAGAAAACTTAACTATGAAGGGCATACGATTAGGTGACTATATATAGGAATATATAGGGGCTTAAAATATAGCTGTGAGAACAGTTATAGCGTAAACCCTATATGTTCTAAAAAAAACAATAGTCAATAAGGTTAAACACGGAGGTGTTTAAATGAATATACGAAAGACAGTAAAGAAAATAGCAGCTCTGGTTGCTGGAACAACCATGCTAGGAGCCACTATCATGGGAGCAGCAGCTGACCTAAGCGACTACCCAGCACCTTTCGTGACCAATGGCGTCTTTGACGGTAAAATCGTCGTGGGAGCTAGTGCAGCTACCTCAGACGTCGTAGGAGCGATAGACATTGCAGCAAGCCTGCAAGCAGAAGCAACATCAACCCAAGAGATAAGCATACCAGGAATAGCAGGAATGGCATCAGTGACAGGAGACGCAGCAGAGTTCAAGACAGGGTCTGACATAGTAAGAATCGGTGAGAGTATCGGAGATGTAAAGCAGACATTTACCCACAATGACTTGGACGCACTAGCCTCAGGAGTGTTTGACACAGGTGAGAGTTCAACACCAGTCAAGCAATACCTGAAGTTTGGCAACACAACCGCTAGTGTGGTCTACGAGCAAAACGGCGACGATGAAGTAATGGACTACTTGAAGTTCGATGATGGTAGCTTTATGTTTGAGTACCACATGGAATTCACAGAAGGAGCAGTCTCAGACATAGGAACAGGCGGTGCCTTGGATGACTTAGAGAGTGAGGTAATAACCCTTCTAGGAGCACCATTTACAATTGTAGACGCAACTGTGGACGGCAGCGAACTAGACCTTTCTATGCTGGGAGGAGAAGTCGCAGATACACTGAGAGACGGTGAGACCAAGACTTATACCATTGATGGTAAGGACTATGAGGTCACAGCTGTGTTTATTAGTAGTAGCTCACCAGAATCAGCTAAGCTAAGTGTTAATGGCATGCTGACCAAAGAGCTCGAAGAAGGAGAAACAGATGTGCTTGGAGCTGATGTAACCATCGGTGTCCAGGAAATCCTGACCAACCAAAGAGAGGGAATAGTAGAGTTCTACCTCGGAGCCAACAAGCTAGAGATAAGAGACTCTGACTTTACCAATGGCGCATATGCTGAGGAAACAGTTAAGGTTGGTGGAGAGCGCATTGACAATGCCTGGCTTGATTTAAAGGCTACCAACACAACTGATGAGTTGACCTTGAACTACATCAAGTACAAGGTTGCAGCTGATGACGACTACTGGATACCACCTGGCAAGGGCTTGAAAGAGTTCTTAGATGAACCAGAGTCAATGATAACAGACACATGGGATGTCTTGTACGCAGGTCTTATGAAGTCTAGTGTGACAACAATTGAGTTTAATTCAGTGTCTGACCACAGCTACAAGCTAGAGTTTGAGAACTACAATGGAGATGTGTATGACTTCCCACTCTTGACCAATAAGGACGGTACCTACAAGTATGGTGACGATGATGATGACTTGTTATTTATAGAGCCATACTCAAGAACACCTACTGGAGGAGACAATGATACTTTTGTCTCTGATGACGACTACTTTGTTGTGTCAGATGGTGCAGTCGATATTAACTCTGATACAGCTGTTGTCAATGTAATGAGGTATAAGTCCATAAGCACTGGTGACAGCACAGTAACCTTTGAAGACCTAGCAGCAGACGTAGTGGTTGTATCCTTCACAGGAACACCTGGCGCAGGTGCTTCAGGTGAGCTGATTGTTGCAGGTGCAAGCCACACCTTCTGGGTCGGTGGAGTAGGTACAGGACAAGAGGATTATGCATTGGCAATAGACTTGGACGGAGATGGTGGTATCAACAGTAAAAAGGTCTTGCTGGTTACAAGAGGCGGTGGCATTATTGACTTAGGAACCCAAACCTTTACTGGTGCAAATAATTGTACTGGTGGTGGTTGTAATCCAGATGTCGCATTAACAGCAAACACAGTGATAAACATCTCAACACCAATAGACAACTTTGATGAATCAACTGACGCAGGAACCACATGGTTAAGTGTTGCTATTACCAACATAACTGCTGGAAACGAGATAGACTTGGATGTAACAGAGCCATCCTTGTACGAGTGGCACGAAGACGAAGACTATGATAGAGGAATGACATCCTATGGTGTATTTGTAGAAGAATACAACCCATCAGGTACTGAAGCAAATGAAGCAATAATCGAATACCCACTTGCGCAAAGAGGAGGACAGGCCTTTGTAGTAGCAGGAACCGTGTCAGTTCAAGAAGGAACCGCTGCTGGCGGTGGAAGTGTTACCACGGAAGTTGTGAACCCAATCGCTGTAGGATTGGCAGTTCTAGACACAGACGCACCAGCCCTTGGTTCAAAGAACATGATCATGGTTGGCGGACCATGTGTTAACACAGTAGCTGCTGAATTGATGGGTAACCCAGAGGTATGTACTGAAGGCTTCACACCAGGAAAAGCAGTCATAAAGCTCTACACAGCTCAGAATGCTTTGCTGGTAGCAGGTTATTCAGCTCAAGACACCCTGGGAGCATCCTATGTGCTGTCTGACTACGAAGACTATGATCTGACAGGTACAGAGGTTGAGGTTGTTGTAACCAGTCTTAGAGACATAGACGTCAATCCAGTAAGCTAAGCAAAAAATTTTTTCTTTTCTTTTTATTTTTCTTTTTTCTCTTATTTCTTTTTGATGATTAACAATTCAGATTAACATTCCAGGTTTAAGCCCTGAGCCCAGGATTTCATCAGATTAATAATAGAAAATTATTTATATCTAGGATTTCAGGATAAAATCTGTTATGAAATCAATGGATTTGTTAAAAAAAGGCTGTGTATTGCTTGGAATTTTAGCTTTTTTAGTATTGTTCTCTTCTATTGTTAATGCAAAAACCATTCACAGTGCTTGGCATTACTCAGGAGACACTTTTACTGTTGAGGGAGATGTTTATCTTATAACTCATTTTGATTTTTATGACACCTCGGTTCTTCTGGAGGTTAATAATGTTTCCTATGTTATTGTGGAGGGGGCGTGTAAAACAACACCTACCAGGAAGTACTGTGTAGACGAGATATTCAAGGATAGGGAAGGCGCAGAAAAGGGTGACCCTATAAAATTTGAGGGAGGAACTGTTTATGCAGGGATAAAATTTACAGTATTGTCTCATGGCCCTAGTGTGAGTGTTTCAAGAAGCTTTTCAACCACTAATTCTGAGCTTAACGAGGAAGTTACTGTTACTGTTACTGTTAAGAACAGTGGCACTGAGACTGCAAAAGCATTTACCTTCACAGATGGTGTTCCAGAAGGAGTTTTTATTACAGCTTCATCTTCAGATGTAGAGAGCACTTCTAGCAGTGTATTTTTTACTGCAACCCTTCTTCCTGATGAAGAAGAAACCTTTACCTATAAGTTCAAGATTACCGATTACATTGACTTTGTTACTAAACCAAACGCTAGTTATATATATAATGGGGTAAAGAATGAGGTAAAGGTTGGTGGTACCACTATAAAAGTGATCAAGCCTTATGAGTTCAAACCAACCCTTTCTCCTAATAATTTCGAAGTCACTACTAAACAAGCGGCTCTGAACATAAGAATAGATAATAAAGTCTCAGATGATATCACAGTGGAAGAGCTCTTCATAGAAATACCTGATTTACTATCTGTTCCAACCTCGCCCAAGGATTTAGAGATCGTGGATGACAAATATTTCTGGCAGGGTCTGATAGAACCAGAGAAGTACAAGATTTTAAACCTCTTGTTAGCGCCTGCTAAGGCAGGCACTTATAAAATACCTATCAACATCAAAATCAGAGACTTTGAGAATAAGAATTTCTCTGAACAAACAAACATAACTCTTACTGCTAAGGTTTCACAACTAGTACCCATCCTATCTGTTAAGGATAAGAGTGTTTCTGAGGGAAGCACTTTCAGAGTTGCTTTCTCAGTAAAGAATCCGAATGAAAAGGTGGGTTTCAGAGACATAACAGCCAGTATTAAGAGTGAGTTATTTACAGACCTGGATGTAGAGCTCTCAGAACTAATACCTGGCAAGACTCAGACTCTAATAGTTAATGATACTTTGAGAGTTCCTTTTCTTGACCAGGAAAAGACGTTTGAGATAGAAGTAACCGGAAGCTATGAAACCACTACTTATGAGAATTTTAATTTCTCAAAAAAAGATTCTATTAAAGTGACTCCTATAGCCGAGGCCATATCCATAGAGCAAAGTGTTGATAAAACAGAAGTGGTTGCAGGCACTAATGTTACAGTCACTGTTAAGATAAGGAATAATAATGAGGAAGCAATTAATGTGAATGTGAGTGATAAATACCATGAGGACCTTATTCTGCTTGGAGGAGACTCAGAGGACCTAATATATTTTACTAAGAGCGGCGTTATCCAGGCTTACACCTATAAGCTACATGTTCCTCTTACTTTTGAAAGCCAAGAGTTTGAAATAACAACCACTGCAATTATTGAAGGCAAAGACTATTTTGATGACAAGACAACCACTGTAAAGGTCACTTTCCCTGAGCCTAAGGAAGAAGAGGAAGAAGAGGAAGAAGAAACTCAACCAGAACAAGAGCAACAACCCCAACCTAAGCAGGAAGCAGAGAAAAAACCAGGCTTCTTCAGGGTAATAATAAACGCAATTGGGAATTTTTTTAAGAGAATATTCGGCGGGGGGTGATTACTGTTTAACCCCTCTAAAGATATTATGCTTGTCCCTGATTATAAGCACTTTTACTTTTGAATTCATACGAACATCATGTGCTTTTTCAACAATAATAGCCCTGTGCTTGTATACACCTATCTTTTCTCCTCTCAGAGGACCTTCACACATAACCCTTGCCTTTACTATTTGCTTTTTCTTGAATGGCTTTTCAAGCTTGGTATCTGGCTTTATACCAAAATCTTCTCTGCATAGCTTTAGTTTAAGACCATATCTTTTTTCAAAAGGTTTCAGCATGTTAAAGAACTCTTCCCATGACCTCTGCTTAACAGGATTCCTTCCCCGCTTATAATTAAGAAAGTTCTGAATGCCAAGCACAGGAAAACCAGAGCTCAAGTCCTTGCCAAGATTTATTAATTCTTTTAATTCTTCATCATTAAGAGTGGGTACTATGCAAGGAGCGATTAATACATTGGTTTTTTTACTAGCATACTCAATCATGTTTAACATATGTTTTAAATTGTAATGAGTGCCTGCAAGGAATTTGCACTTTTTCTCGTCAAGGGCATTAAGGGAAATGTTAAGCCGGGTTATTCCTGCATCAACTAGTTCATCAACCAATTCTTTAGTTAATAATGTGCCATTAGTATCAATAGATATGATTTTAACCTTTGGAGTCTTTTTCAAGTCTTTTATTAACTCAACCAAAGGTGCATAGAGCAAGGGTTCGCCTTGTGGACCAATATGAGCCTCAACAGGATGCTTTTTGTTCTCTATTAATTTATTAAACTCCTCTACTAAGTAATCCTTTTCAACAACATAACCAGTAACTTTTCTAGTGCTAAGACCAGCATCAACACTGCAGAAAGGACAGTCAAGGTTGCAGGCTGTCAAAGGTTTTACCTCAATGCAGTTAGTGTTCCTGTCAATAAGACCAAAAACCCCTGTTCCTATTAATGGGATGCCAGAGTTCTTATGAATGTACACTGCTTTCTTGTTATTAACAGAGCAAATCAGGCTTTCAAAGCCTTTACTGAGCAATTGGTTGAACTTGTTAATAGCTCTTTTTTCAGAGCAGTTGAATTCAATACTGCTAGGTTTAATTTTGAAAGATGCAATCTTAGCCAAGTCATCCTTTGGGAGATAGAAATAATATATTCTAAGGAAATACACCTTTACACGGGTTTTCTCATCAACAAATTTAAGGTCTTGGAAGGTTAAAACCGCCATAATTTTTGTTAGAATATGCTTTTATTTAAAAATAGTGTTCATTTCTATCACAGCAAACTATATAAACCCTGTATTTTTTCTTTTGCTAATGGTTGATATCAGGATTACTTATGAGACTCTGTTTGACCTTCTGAGAAGAGAGAAGAATCGGGAGGAGCTTCAAAAACTTGACAAAGACTTTTATGAACAAGTACTTGCTTACCTAAAAGAGAAAAAGGAGGCTCTTAGCAAAAAAGGAGACGAGTTATTTGTATCTGCTGAGCGTGAGAAGCTCAAGATACAGTTCCAGAACATCAGAAGGATTATAAAGGAGTTGTATGAACGCAGGGAGAAAAAGGTTATTAACATGGCTATGAGCAAGGCCAGAACCGGTTCTGATATTATTGACACTACCAATCTTTTACCTTCAGAAAAAGAGTTCTTTAAAGAGCAGGTTGGGTTGTTAACCAAGTACAAGGATAGTGTGTTGGATGCTATCCTTCATTTAAAAGAGTTTAATAATATTAAGAAAGAAGAGGGAGTTGAAGAAGAAGTAAAAAAAGAAGTGAAAGCAGAAGTTAAAGAAGAACCTAAAGAAAAAGAAGAGCTTAAGCAAGAAAGTGAAATAAAAGAAAAAGAAGCTTTGTCTCTCGCTCAGCCAGAGGCTTCACGAGAAGGAAAAAAGAAAATCAGGATAACCACTGCTGTGCCTCAATTCGTGGGTGCCCAAGGCCAAGCCCTAGGCCCTTTTAATGAAGGTGATGAAGTAGAATTAGATACTATAATAGCTGATATTCTGGTGAAGAAAGGCAGTGCTGAGTCATTGTGAATAGCAAAAGCTTTTTAAACCCATACCTGCTCCAACGACGATAAGACATAAAATGAAACTAAAAAAGATTGTTAAGAGATACTGTCCTTACTGCAAGAAGCACACAGAGCACAAAGTAACCCTGGCTAAGAAAAAGGGTAGGAATGCTGCTCATCCTATATCTAGGGGTTCTACTAAAAGGCTTAAGAGGAGAGGGCAGAGAAGAGGAGCTGGTGGTCATGGCAAGTATTCAAAGCCAGCAGTAGGCAAGTGGAAACTTGCAGGTAAGAAGCTGAGCAAGAAGACAGACTTTAGGTATACTTGCAAAGAATGCAATAAGACTCATGCTCAGGCTAAAGGTTTCAGGGCTAAGAGGCTGGAGTTTGTGTGAGTTCTTATTTTTACAATTATTATGATAAGAATAATTCAGGAATTATAGGTAAGAGTGCAAAAAGACTAATTATTGAGAATGGAATAAAATAGAATAATGAAATTATTGAAATAATTCTATAAAATTTTAAACCAGTTCCTTTTGTTACTTTAATTGTTCTGATAGCAACACATAATCCTCCAAGATGGGATAGGGTTGCTAGTGTCATAATTACAAACTTAAGGAAAAAGGTGGGCACACCAAATCTGAATGAAAAACCCCAGAAATCAATAATGAATATATTTGTTAATATTGATAAGATAAAAAATATAATTGTTGCTATACCATAATAACCTGGTTTCTGAGTCTCTTTTCTTGGTTTGTCAATAAACCAACCAATAAACCCCCCAATTACAAGTAGCGGAATTAGAAATTCCAGGAAGAGAATTATAGCTTCAGATCTGCATACATCACAGTTTAGTGTTCCTATAAAGATGAAGGTAAGAACAAATGCAAGTGCAAACCCAATTGAAAGACCATATTTTATTCCATTTGAAATATGCATACTGTTTTTTTAGTATTAAGTATATTTAAACTTTATCATTCAACAACCTTTATAAATCATCACTTATTCTTTCGTCTGAATCATACTGGTATAAATATATTAGGAGGTTTTACTATGGAACTCAAAGAACCAACAAGCAAGTTCATCAAATTAAGATGTCCTAAGTGCAAGAATGAGCAGATAGTGTTTGGCAAGTCAGCTTCAAAGATTAAGTGCTTGGTGTGTGATAAGGTATTAGCAGAACCTACTGGTGGCAAGACCAGGGTAAAGGCAAGAGTGCTGGAAGTGCTTGAATGAGAGGTAAAGAAATCAGTTAGAGGTAAAAAATAAATGTTTCTTAGAAGAGAGGGCTTTCCAGAGGAAGGAGAACTGGTGTTCTGCACAGTCACCAAGATACAGTATCATGCAGTAACTGTCCAGCTTGATGAGTATGACAAACAAGGTTTAATCCATATTTCAGAGGTTAGCCCTGGCAGGATAAGGAATATAAGGGATTTTGTTACTGAAGGAAAAAAAGTTGTGTGCAAGGTTATTAATGTTAATGAGGAGAGAGGACATATTGACTTGTCTCTTAGAAGAGTTAATGATTCCCAGAGAAGGAGCAAGACAGAAGCCATAAAGCAAGAACAGAAAGCAGAAAAAATAATAACAAGTCTGTCTGAGAGAATGAAAAAACCTGCACAAGAAATCTACAATGAGATAGCACCCATTATTATGAAGGATTACGACTGGCTCTTCCAAGCCTTTGAAGATGTTGTGGAGAGCAATGCTTCATTAGAGAAACTGGGGATTAAAAAAGAGCTGGCTACAAAACTAGAAGAGCTTATAAGAGAAAAAATAAAACCAAGAAAAGTTGAGATAATAACCAAGATCATGATTAAAACTTATGATGAGAACGGCTTAGAAATAGTGAAGCAAGCCTTTGGAATAGCAAAAGACACAGAGCCGCAAGTGCAAGTCAACTACCTAGGAGGAGGTACTTACAGAATGCTAATCACAGCCAAGGATTACAAGCAAGCAGAAGCAGTTTTCAAGGAGATACAAGAAAAGATGACCAAGTTCATAGAGCAGAAAAAAGGCGAGATAAAGTTTGAAAGGCAGGAAAAATAATCAAGATAATAAAAATGAACCATATTCTTAAATGCCCTAAGTGCGGCAGTTATGGTCTTTCTGAAAAATGCAAGTGCGGAGGAAAAAGAGCAAGGCCCAAACCTCCCAAGTACAGCCCAGAAGATAAGTATGGGAAGTATAGGAGGAAGTGGAAGGAGGGGCAGAAAATAAAATAGAAAAAAATAATTTACTTCTTCTTTTTAACAACCCAGTTGTATACCAAGGCAATGATTGCTCCGCCAATTGCTCCGTCTACAAAGCCCCAGAGTGCTCCGATTATTCCTCCTAGAAACGAGGGTCCTGACCAAAGGTAGAGCGAGGAAAGCCCGTTTGCAAGACTGGTTCCCCACTTAAATAAGGCAGCAAACCAGTCTATGGAGAGCACCAGCAAGCCCCAGGAAACTCCAAAGGCAATAGCAAAGCCCTTAACGCTTAGTTTGTTCATGAATATCACCTCAAATTAGCTTTTTTTGAGAATCTAATTATGAACAATACAAGTGAGCCTAAAGATAGGAGGCTGAAAAGAATAAACAACCATATACTGCCACTCATGTTCCTTTTGAGATTGGTGTATCCTCTAATCTTTCCTTTATCTGTGTCAAACTCCCATCCTCCGTTAATCTGGCAGAAATGCAAGACTTCCTCAACAACAACCTGATTATATTCATCATTGCATTTATTTTCATAAGGATAATTAATGATAGAACTGCACGCAGTTGTTATATGCAAATCACTGCCACACAAAAAAGCCTCTTGATTATCTTCTAGAAAAATTTTGACATAATTAACAGTGAACTCCTCACCATGATTTATTAGGCTAGCACCACCTCCATCATGTGGTTTCACATCAACATTCAGTCCAGGAGCAGCTAAGATAATTCCGGTGTTAATCGTATGATAGAACTGCAATGGTCGTGGAAAAATCAGAAAAGCAATAAAAAAGAAAATACAAAAAAGAAAGAACAATACATGAGTAACCCATTTCTTTACCATAGAGAGATTCTAGTAATAATGTTATATAAATATATCGATAAATTTTATTATCAACAACCTTTATAAACCACCTCTTATTCTTGAATTTCAAGATGTCTGACTGGAAAATCAAAACAATCAGGAGAGTAAAGCTTTCCAAGCCCATCCTTATAGAAGGTATGCCTGGGATTGGTAATGTGGGTAAGATAGCTGCTGATCTTATTGTGGACCAGTTAAAGGCAAATAAGCTGGTTTCTTTCTTATCTTATTGTTTGCCTAACTCTGTGTTTGTTAATGAGGATAACCTAGTAGAATTGCCTAAGATTGAGCTTTTTCATAAAAAAAAGAATAACAAGGACTTTTTGTTCTTAGTAGGTGATGTCCAACCCATGAAGGAGCGTGACTCATATGCTTTTGCCAATGTTGTCATTGATTATGCTGAGAAGCATAAATGCAAGGAAATAATCACTCTTGGAGGTATTGGTTTGCAAGAGCCTCCTTCTAAGCCCAAGGTTTACTGCACTGGAAATGATAAAAAGTTTATAGAGGAATTTGTAAAGCTAGGAGCAAGTAACAAGCTATACGGTGTTGTAGGGCCTATAATGGGCATATCAGGCCTTCTGCTGGGTTTAAGCAAGGATAAGGGTATAAGAGCTGTTTCTCTACTAGCAGAGACTTATGGCCATCCTATGCACATTGGTCTTAGAGGAGCCAAAGAGCTTATGAAAATGCTTGAGAAGAAGTATAAGCTAGGTATTGACATGAAAAAGGTTGAGAAGGATATCAAGGGCTTTGAGAAGGAAATGAAACCCAAGGCTATTCAACATGAGCTGTTAGAGCAGGAGAAGCTTAGAGAGCTCTCACCCAAGGATACTAGCTATATTGGGTGAAATGATAAGGGATATAGAAGTGTTTGTACTCTGTTTCTGGCTCTTTTTTTTCTTTCCACTCAATCCTTCCTTCTTTGTTAATCTTTATTTTATGGGAATAAAGTAAATATTCGACTATCACGTTGAACGTCTGATACATCATTTTCTTAGGCAAAGCCTCCCAAAGGGCTCTTTTCTTATACTCTCCACTGAACTCCTTAATAAAGACCTCTACCATTAGAATGGTGTCTAAGCGAGGGAATCTAAGTATTTTAACAGTTTTCATTTTGATATATCAATTGATATAACAAGTTATATTTAAAAGTTGTTATTTTGGATAAAATTAGTGAAGAAAAACATTTTTTAATCATTAATATCTAAATCTTCTCTCATAATCTTTATGATCAAACCATTCAAGAATTAGGCAAATAATAATCACTTCTTCTCCTACTATTGAGTACATTAATCTCCAGCCTCTTGGCAAATCATATTTCCATAGGTTTTTAATCTTATATTTCTTAATATATTCTTTTGGAATTAGTTTTTTTGGTATTTGTATTCCACAAAAAGTATTATCTTCAAGATTATCCATTGCTTGATTAATGAATTTAAAGAGTTCTTTATCAGAATCATTTCCATTTTCTAATTTGTAAAACTCTTTTTTAACTTTATCATCTGCAAATCTTACTGTTGAGGGTAGTCTCATTATAGAATGATAAAGAATGAAAAGCACTTAAAAGCTTCACGTCAAGATGTCTAATGGAGAACGAATATTTTACAATTTTTTCCTTGCCAAATCCTCGTTTACAACATACTTCTTTGCAAGCTTAGGGTAGTATATCCACCCAACCTTACCCTCTGAGTCAATTGAAATTTTATAAGAAAATAATAAATAATTGATTATTACGCAAAAAGTTTGATACATCATCTTCTTAGGAAGAGAATCCCAGAGTTTGCTCTTCTTAAACTCTCCATCATGTTTTTTAATGAAATTCTCAACCATGAGAACAGTATCTAACCGAGGGAAACGAAGAACATTCTTAAAGTGCAATTGGTCATATTTAAGCATTTTATATCAATTGATATAATAATTAATATTTAAGGTTTTTGGTTTTAATGGTTTTAAATACTTTATTTTCCTATATAAGAATCACTTTAACCTCTAATACTCTAAATATCAATTAACTTTATATACTCCTAGTTCTAATAATCTTAAAAGATAACATGAAAAAAAGAGGTAAGAGCAAGGCTCAGATTAGTTTGGAGTTTTTAATAGTGGTAGGCTTTGCTTTTCTCTTGACGATTCCCCTGGTCATAATCTTTTATAAACAGTCAGAGAATATTAACATAGAGGTTACTGCTAGCCAGCTTGACAAAGTGGTGAGTGAGATAAGAGACGCAGCAGACGAAGTATATTATCTAGGAAGTCCTAGTAAGAAGACAGTAACCGTGTATCTGCCTAAAGGAGTGCAAAGCATAAGCGTCACTGCTAATAAGATAGTGTTTGTGGTTGATTCTCCTAGTGGTGATTATGAATTAGTGAAGTGGAGTGCTGCTAATCTCACAGGAAGCATCCAGACTTATCACGGGATTCATCATGTAAGGGTTGAAGCCTTTGATACATATGTAAGTATAACAGATTAAGCAAGGAGGGAGGATGAGTATTCGAAAAAAAGCACAGGTTGCTATAGAGTTTGTGATGGTTGGAAGCCTGGCCATGATAGTCATACTTGTGTTTGCAGGTGTTCTGTACTCTTTGTCGTATGATTATTCAGAGCAGAAAAGGATTAATAGGTTTAAAGACTTGGGTTATTCCTTGCAGAACGAGCTAATCCTAGCCTCAGAGGTAGAGCCTGGTTATGAACGCGTGGTATACATTCCTAACAAGATTGAAGGAGCAGACTTCTCCATAACCCAGTCCTCTACTGATATTGTAATAACCTACAAAGAAGCACAGCTACTCTTTAGAATCCCTGAGGTTAGTGGTAGTCTGCAGAAAGGAATTAATACAATTTCAAAGACAGATGCTAACACTGTGGTAATAAGCTGAGAGGATTAGTATGAGTTGATTGATATGAAAAAGAGAAGGAGCAACAAGAAAGCCCAGACCTGGATCTCTGATTATACCATTAGTCTTATCCTCTTTATCTTAATAGTAATTTTATCAGTTAAAATAATTGTTAACAGCTTCTCAACCAACACTGCTTTTGAAGAGCTAAAAACAGATGCCTCTAAGATAAGTGAGACCCTCTTATCAGAGGGATATCCTCCTGACTGGACCAATGCAAGCGTGATAAGACCAGGGGTGCTCACATCTAAGAGGTTGAACTCAACCAAAGTGGTTAATGCCATGAACATGAGCTACTCTGCACTAAAACCCAAGTTTCAAACTGAATATGATTTTCTAGTCATTTTTGAAGACCCAGGAAGTAAAGACCCAAGTAGTGACATGATAGAGTTCAGTGACTTGTGTGTTATTGGAAGCCCAGATGTGAATATTAATAAAACAGGTGTTGATTGTCATAACCCTGTTTTCACAAGCATTAGCTATGATAATATGGTGAAACTAACACGTTTAGTTATACATGATACAGAAATAATAAGACTGGTGGTTTATGCATGGGATTAGGATTAGATAGGAGAAATATCAGAAGAAACAAGAAAGCCTTTTACTATACCATGGATGCTTTGTTCGCAGCAATGCTTCTAGTAGGAGGCTTACTCTTAATCTCCCAAAACCTGGTTAAGAGTTATGCAAGAGAAAGCATAGAATACCTCTCAACAGATGTTCTTATAGCTCTTTCAGAGTTGCAGATGAGTGAGATTAACAGCACTTATGTGAATAATAATTTAATGGGCAGCTCTTATACTAATCTTAACCTTACAGTACTAGAGCAAATAGGTACTTACTGGGCTGCTAATGAGACTAACCTTGCACTCAACCTCTCAGAATATGTGCTGAACAATGTATTTCCTAATAAAACAGGCATGAACCTGGTCATAGAAAGTGATGTCTTGTACCAAAAGAATTGGTCAGAATCAAATACCTTGGTCACTGGCGGGAGAATGATAACAGGTATAATGCAAGGAGCCCCTTTAACAGGTTCAACCTCTTCTGCTTATCTAAGAAAGATTGATGATAAGAGAGACAGTAGCTTTGCATATTTTGGAGGTTTTTTTGGGCAGGGAAACGTCTCAATATTCGTGGATGGCCTACCCAGTGATGTGGATAATGAAACTATAACTATGGTTGAGATGGAAGTGGATGCAGGAGGCCAGTTTGCCTTATATATTAATGGGGATAAATGCGGTGATTTCACACCAACTGTTGCTAATATGACTCCTAATTACTGGAACATAACCAGCTGTAAGAACTCAATACAACCAGGAAGAAATGATTTTGACGTAATCTTTGATGCAAATATTAACCAATCCTATATTGCAGGAGGGTTTATCAAGATAAGTTATAAGACTTCTCAGCAGCAACAGAATATATCTACAGGAACAAAAAAATATCACTTTCCAGGCGTTGTAGGGGTTGCTAATTTGTACGATGCTTTTTACATACCAGGCACGCTTACTAACATGACAATCTATCTACACTATGATACTGATGCCAAGTCTTATCTTACAATCGGAGACACTATTGTTTACCAGGATAATGCCAGCGGTGACACCCAGGTGTATCTTTATGATTCCAACCTTACTCAGTTCCCAATAAACCTTAACTATAATGACCTTAGCAACAGAACCATTCCTCTAAGATTTGCTTCTTATAATGAGACTTATACATATGTGTTTGGTTCAAACGCTGATGTTGTTCTTATTACAGACCTCTCAGGAAGTATGAAGTTGAGAATGAACTCATGGAGTAATCCAGGTAATTCTATTCCTGGTTGCAAGCCAGCAGACATAATTGATCCTAAGTCCAGGAGGCTAGGAGTGGCTGCCTGCCTTGACTCTGAGGTTAATGCAATAATAATGAACTCCTCCAGAACAAACAATACAAATAGGATGTGGTTGGTTGACTTCTCAGATGATGCAAACCCCTTTTTCAGCCCAAACCTAGCCTTATTAACAGAAGCTAATATTGAGCAAGAGATATTTGATAGGTATAAGTCCAAGAGCCAGCAAGAGATAAAAGGAGGTACTTGTTTGTGCTGTGCAATAAACCAGGCCTATGATATCCTGAACACTTACAGTAGTGAGAACAGGAGCAAGTCTGTGATAGTGATGACAGATGGTGTGCCAACCCATTGCTGTGGTTTAGATGGGGGGGGAGGATGTAACGAGACATCCACAGGTACAACAGGCTTCTGGCTTGACTCTGACTGCACAGGTGATGAGAATGCATGCGATATAAATGACTGTGATGGACCAATTAATAATGCTATTAATGCTGCACAAAGGCTTCACCAAGACCTAAATACCACTGTTCATGCTGTTGGGTTTGGACCAATAGAGAACTGTACCAATGCAAACTATACTGTTCATAAAGTAGCAGAAGTAGGCAACGGAAGTGTTATTGTGAGCCAAAATGCTTCTGTACTTCAAGAGTTTTACTGGAATGTATCCACTCAGATAATTGCAGAGGTGTCCCAAACCTCCCAGTTGATTTCTGTTGAAGGAAACCTAACTCCTTCAAACCTTTATAATGACTCTTATATTGAATTCCTATACGATCCAATAGTTGACCCTCCTCAGCCCAATGAGATAAGCGTGGTTGTGCAGACAGACCAGTTTGGTGGATGTAACCCTTCTGTTACAATGTATCCTGGCATTAGAGTAGCTGATGCAAGAGTGGTTTCTTACTCTGATTATCACTGGACAGACACTCTTATGGTCGATGGAACAAGTGTGTTCAACCTCTCCTTTTTCAGCTCTGACTATGTAAGATTAGGAGACCCTTATGAAATACAGGTACCTGTAAATCTCTTAACCAATGGAACCCACTCCTTAACCATAGGCACAGGAGATTCTCCTATTAATTATACTGGTTGTTCAGATAATAACTCTCTCATATATACTGCTCTTGTGCCCTCAACAACTGCTCGTTCAGGAGTAGTAGAAAAAATAGAGGGTTGCGTGTGGAATCTGCAATTTGAGGACGATACTTTCAGTAACAAATCAATACCAGAAGGGTATAGTGGGAGTAACAGGTGCAGCTACACAGCAGCCAATCACACCCTTGCTGATGGTGCCTATGACCCTAATGACGCATATGACATAGCTGTATACAAACTGCTAAGAGCCCTTGACTATGATGATAATGGTAAAGTGTTTGTAAACTTGGATGCTGCTGATATAGAGATAGTACTAACAACTGTGTCATCAGTCCCATACCTCTGGGGGCCTACACTGGTGAAAGCCAGAGTTTGGCAATGAGAAAGGTAAAAATGAAAAAAATCTTATTTAACAACAAGAAAGGAATATTCTACTTACTAATCTCTTCTCTGTTCCTCGCAGTAATGATCTTTGTATTCCTAGCTTATGAGCAGTACGGCTTTGTAGATAGGCAAAAGGTTATTGAAACTAGGATTCAGACCATAAACGACTTTATTAAGGATATAGATACTGATTCAAAAAGAGTAATATATATTTCTGGTTTTAGAGCACTAATAGCTGTTGAAGACTATGTTGCTAGTTCAGGAGCGTATCTAAATAACAGCGAGAAGTTGTTTAGAATTGCTTTTTATAATGGAACTGTTAATGGTACAGATGTTGATATACTTGAGAACTCATCTTACTTTGACTATCTCCAGAAGCTGCAAGTAATAGCAGGCAGAGTGGGAATAGATATTTACATAAATGTAACTAATATAATTCTTTATCATGATTCTCCTTGGAGTGTAAAAGTAGTAGTAACTGCCCATGTTAACATCACTGATAACAAAGGATTGGCTAACTGGGATTTCTATAAGGATTATAATACAAGCGTTTCCTTAAAAGATATAAGAGACCCTGTTTACAGTGTTTATACTCTTGGAAGAGTTCCTAACACTATAAGGATTACTAACATAACAGACTTTGTGAATGATAGTAACAATGACACAACCAATCTGCAAAATCATACCAACCATTCTTATTATAAGGCAAATACTCTTGCACCCAGTTTTCTTATGAGGCTTGAAGGCAACTTCTCTAGCTCACCATACGGGATTGAAAGCCTTATCTACATCCCAGAACTAATAGAGCAAGATGTTCAGTACAATGATGGTAGGAGCATTGTTGACTATATATTATTTAGCAACATCACAGGCTACTCAAGCAAGGCCTGCGATGTGCAGAACATGCCGAACTGGTTCAAGATAGACATTAATCACACTTCAGACTACGAAGTTGATAAGCTGAGCTACACGCCCTGCGGATAAAACATGGAAGAAGTGATTTGAAATGATAAAGAATACGACCAAGAACTTTGTAATAATAAAGAAAGCAAAGATTTGCAGAAGCATTATTTGCAAAGCCTGTGGCTTTATGTTCAGGCTCCAGACACCAGATTATGCGCAGGTCTTTATTTTTAATAATGAGAGGAAGATAGATTTACACATGTTCTTTGTGTTCTTCCCCATAGACGTTCTTTTCCTTGACAAAGACAAGAAAGTGGTTGAGATAAAAAAGAATTTTGAGCCTTTTGCTTATTATTCTCCAAAGGTAAAGGCGCAGTATATTGTTGAGTTGCCAGTTGGGATGCTGAAGAAGACTAAGGTTGGGGATAATATAGGGTTTGGTTAAGCACTGTCCTAAAAAAGAAACATTTTTATACCTTAATTTACGATAATTAAAATATAGTATTAAAAAAGAGGTTATAATGACCGCTCAGAGGAATATTGAGACAGGAGTAGATAAGCTTGTAGACCTTATCGAGAGGAAGAAGAGGCTTACTATTAATGATGCTGCTAATGAGCTAGGGGTGAGTATTACTGTTCTGCAAGAATGGGCTGATTTCTTGGAAGATGAAGGGTTAATAACTGTTGATTATAAGCTGAGCAAGACTTATCTGTGCGAGAGAAAGCTCACCAAGAAGGAAGTAGAGAAAAAGGCAAAGAGGTATGCTTCTAAGAAGGACGCGTTTACAAGGAAGGTAGAGACAGTTCTTAAGTCCTTGCAAAGAGAATCTGCGGGCTTTGACAGGATTAAAGGTGAATTCAATAAGCTGAAGGACACTATTGGTAGTGATATAGAGCAGGTAAAGGAAGAGCTTCAAGAGTTAAAGCACTATGAAGAATTAAAAAAGAGTATTGATAAGGATATAATACAGCAGAGGCTTGATTTCCAGGAAATGTTGAACAATGTTCACCACCAGATAGCAGACCATAAGAAGAAGTACGAGAAGTTTATTGATGACCTTGGCGCTGAGAAGGCAAAGATAGAGGAAGCCAGGGTTGAGATGACCTACCTTGAGAATAGAGCAGAAAATCTAAAGAAAAGGCTCAGTGCTCTGAAAGAAATAATAAGGTCAATAGAAAATAAGATTATAGATCAAAGAGTAGTTATTAAGAGTTCTGTAGAAAAAATCAAAGCAGACTTAAACGCAGCAGAAAAACTGCAAAAAGACTTAAGGTTCAGGATAAACTCAGAGCTCAGCCCCTTAATAAAGATTTCTAAGGAGAAAGAAGAAAAAATACTTGCAGTCCAAGATTCTATTCTGAAAAAAATCGTGGCCAAGAAGAAAGAGATAGACAAGTACAGATTAGAGGGTGTGGAAGCAGCTGAGAAGTTCAAGTCTTTCTTTGAAAAGAAATCCAAGACCCAGGAGCTAATCAACACTCTTGAAAAAGAGAAAGCAGATCTTGAAAAGGAGCTAAAAGAATTAATAATGACGGCTCATAGTTTCAACCTCTCAGTGAAAAGCAGTGATGTACATAACTATGTTAAAGAACTCCAAGCAAGTTTTAAAAACATTGAAAAAAAGAAAAGTTCTTTCACAAAGAGGCTTGGAGAGTTAATGGATAAGATAAGCAACCAGTAAAAATTAAGATAAAAAGATAATAGATACTCTGTTTCTCTCGAATGATTGTAATTTTAACAAAACATTTATATATACTATTTAATAATAAATAGTTAAAAATAGATAGTTATATATTGGATTAAAGTCAGGAAGAAGTATAAAAAGAGGTGAAGTGTTTTAGTGACAGACAAGAACAATTCTGAAGAAAGAAAAGAAAAAAATAATCATCCTGAACCTCCTGAGAAAGGTAATGTTATTGATACCTATGAATATAAGGCAAAGAATATTCCCATAAAGGTAACTGTAGTCAAGAGGAAAGGAGAATTCGTTCCTCTCTACGAAATAAGCATTTCTAGTATCTCAAAAACAACAGAGTTCATGCTTGAAAGAATAAGACAAGAACTCGTCAAAGCAGTCAATCTTGAGATGATCGATATCACTGATTTAAAAAAAGCCAAGCTAATAGAGAGCCAATTCGAAGAGACTATAAGCGACCTTATCAACAAGTACTTCCCTGACCTTGATGATGAGACCAAAGGCTTCTTAACCAGCTATCTGCTCACCAAGAGCCTGGGCCTTGGAATGATAGAATTCTTAATGAACGACCATAAGCTAGAAGAGGTTGTTGTTAACGAGGCTACTGAGCCAATGTGGGTATATCATAAAGAACATGGCTGGCTTAAAACCAACGTATTTGTAAGAGACGAGGAGCAGACCAGGCATTATGCAGCCATCATTGGTAGAAAGGTAGGCAGGCAAATCTCAGTTCTAGAACCCTTACTAGATGCTCATCTTGAAGAAGGAGACAGGGTTAATGCTACTCTTATGCCTATAAGCACAGGTGGAAACACGCTTACCTTTAGAAAATTTGCTCGTGACCCATGGACCATTACCAAGTTCATTCAGACTAAGACAATATCACCAGAAGCAGCAGCTGTTATATGGATGGCTATACAGTATGAAATGAGCGCCATAATAGCAGGAGGAACAGCCAGTGGAAAAACTTCTGCTCTTAACTGCTTTGCAGACTTCTTCCCTCCCAACCAGAGGATTGTAAGTATTGAAGATACACGAGAGGTAAGATTACCCAAGTACCTGCACTGGGTACCTATGAACACCAGACTGCCAAATGCAGAGGGAAAAGGAGAAATCTCTATGGAAGATTTGCTTGTGAACAGTCTTAGGATGAGACCTGACAGAATCCTGGTAGGAGAGGTTAGAAGGAAAAAAGAGTCAGAGACCTTGTTTGAAGCAATCCACACAGGTCACAGTGTTTATGCTACTTTCCACGCAAACAATGCTGACCAAACCATTGACAGACTAACAAACCCACCTATTGATGTGCCAAAGATTCTGCTTCCTGCAATAAGCCTTATCATTGTGCAGTTCAGAAATAGACGAACAGGTATTAGAAGGACTTTTCAAATCGCTGAAATCCAAGAAGACTCCACAATTAATGTTCTGATGCAGTATGACCAGCAGAAGGATAAACTGGTTAAGAAGAACCCCTCAAAATCATTATTCCAGAACTTAAAGTTATACACAGGTATGAGTGACAGCCAGATAAAACATGATTTGGATGAAAAAGAAAGGGTGCTTAACTATATGGTGAAACATAACATCACTGATGTTGATGAAGTAGGAAGAATAATAGCAGAGTACTATACCAACAAGCATAATCTTATGAAATTTGTACATGCTAACAAGAGATTCCATGAATAAATTTTAGATAATTTTTTTCAGGGTTTTTGCTAACAATTCGTAGGAGGGTGTTATAAAGGATGAGTTTCTTTAAAGTACTCGCCAGGAACATGCCTGACTTAAAATTAAAGCTAGCTCAAGCAAGGATTCCTGATGACCCTGAGTTCTATGTTAAGAAGACTTTTAGCACTGCTATTTTTCTTACCATTGGTTTAATGATAGTTGCCTTTACATTTATAAAAAAACCAGGCGTACTCTTATTTGCACCTCTTATTTTCATATTCGCCTTCTTCTACTTTCTCAGATATGCTGATGTTAAAATAGAGAAGATGAAGAGGCAGATTAACCAAGAGATAATATTTGCAGGTAGATTCTTAATAATAGAAATAGAGTCGGGAGTCCCTCTTTATGATGCTTTTGTCAACCTTAGCAAACACTACGAGACTCTAGGCCCTTTCTTTAATGAGATAGTTGGAAAGGTAAACCTAGGTACACCAATGGAAGAAGCTATTAATGAAGCCATAACCACTACTCCTTCGCCAGAGCTAAGAAAATTGATGTGGCAGGTGCTTAATTCAATGAGAACAGGAGCAGATGTGGCTGACTCTCTTAACGCAGTTATAGACCAGACTGTGAGGCAGCAGCAAATTGCTGTTAAGGAGTATGGAAGAAAACTTAATCCCTTGGCCATGTTTTACATGATGATAGCAGTAATAGTGCCTAGCCTTGGAACAACCGTACTTATAGTACTAGCAACCTTTCTGGGTTTTGCAATGCCCCTGCCTTTCCTCTTAGTAATAGCTGGAGTGGTTGGTTTTATCCAGTTCATGTTTTTTGCAATAATAAAATCAGCAAGACCACCTATGGAGATATAAATTATGAAATTCAACTTTTTTAAGAAAAAAAAGAATGAGTCTGATAGAATAAGGCAACTCAGGCATGAGTTAGAGGTAACTAAAAAGCATGAAAAGCTAGAAGCCGAGAGAACAAAAATCAAGGCAATGTTAGAAGCAGAAAAAGCCAGGCTTACATCCCAACCTGAAGAGACTGACCCTGAGAAGATAAGAGAGAAAAAATTAGAAGAGATAAAGGAGAGGCTTGAGAAAAAAAAGGTAAAACCCAAGAAAAAGCTAGGCAAAGCATTAAGAGGGATAAAAAAATTACAAAAAAAGAAGCTTGTAAAGAAGAAGAAGAAAAAGAGGTTCACTCTAAGAGGCTTTGCTAGAGCAATAAACCTTCAGAATTTCCTAGACAAAGCAGGTCTTGACCTTGATGCTAGAGAACTAACGAGAAAAATCTTTAAGATAAACATTTATATCTTCTTGTTCTTCAGCTTGATAGCAGTCATAGCAGTCATTGTTAACAAGAAATCCTTTGCTGACTTATTAGTGTTCCTTATAGGCTTCTGGTTAACAGCGTTCTTTATTCTTCTAGCAATACTCTGGTTGGGTTACCTGTTCTACCTTGATATGAAGATATTCCAGAGAACAAAAGCAGTAGAAGAAGTATTCCCTGATTTTCTACAGCTAACAAGTGCAAATATAAGTGCAGGTATGACAGTGGATAAAGCCTTATGGTACTCTGTAAGACCAGGCTTTGGGGTGCTGGCAAAAGAGATAGAAACCGTTGCTAAGAATACGATGGCAGGTGAAGATCTCTCCACAGCCCTGCTTAATTTTTCTAAGAAATATAATTCAAAAATCATCCAGAGATCTATCAATCTCTTACTGGAAGGCATGGATGCAGGAGGAGAAATGGCAGACCTTCTGAACAAGATAGCCCTAAACATAGAAGAGACCAAGCTTCTTAAAAAAGAGATGGCAGCCAGTGTTACTACATACGTTATATTCATAGCCTTTGCCACAATCCTAGCAGCTCCTGTTCTGTTTGGACTAGCAACCCAGTTACTAGAAGTAATAAGCGCGATTACCAGCAGGCTAGACACCACCACCGCTCATTCAAGTGCTTTTTTTAGCTTCTCATTCACTCCTGACACAATAAAATCCAGGGATTTCAGGATATTCTCCTACCTAATGCTCATTATATCCTCTTTTTCCTCAGCCTGTATTATTAATATTATAAAAAAAGGAAGGATAAAGGAGGGCTTAACCCAAATCCCTGTTTTTATCCTAGTAGCAGTACTCGTTTACACAATAGCATCTGCATTAATAAGAGGGGCGTTCAGCAGCTTTTTATAAGAAAACAGTTTTTTAAAAGCCAGTTCTAAGCATAAAATCCCTTTTTTACCAAAACATTTATAAACACAAAAATAGAAGGTAAGAATAAGAATAATTTTATTTAAAAAGAGTGAGGTGAAATTAGGATGAAGAGAGGACAAGCAGCAATGGAGTTCTTGATGACTTATGGATGGGCAATCCTTGTAGTGCTAGCAGCTATAGGAGCCCTAGCATACTTTGGTGTGCTAAGCCCAGACAGGCTCTTACCAAGTAAGTGCACCCTAAGTCCTGGGTTTGACTTTGGTGATTGTAAGGCTGACGCTACAACAGAGAGCTTACGAATAAGCATATACAATGGTTTAGGCACTGATGTGAAGAACGTGACTTTTGTTGTTAACACAACAGGAGGAAGTGATATAACCTGTAGTGAGACATGGGATATTGGAATCCTAGCAAACGGAGCAACTATACCAACAAGTGGTGCATATGAGCTGTGTAATGAGACTGCAGCAACTGGAGATTATGCAGAAGGCACGAGATTTGATGCGTCAGTAAAGGTTGTCTACACAAAATTTGGTGAGAGTGTCTCACATACAGTAACAGGAAAAATCACCACAAAGGTAGAAATATAAGCTAAATTTTTTTAATATTTTTATTCTCTTTCTATTTTTTGTTTTGAGTTAATAGTTAGTTTAGTGAGCATTGTTGTTATTATTGGCTTAAGGTCGTAATTTCTTCTTAAAAAGAATCGAGTGCGTTGCGGGGGGACGCCCCATCCGGGGACGTAGCACCTTAAGCTTTACAATTAAAAATTTCGAAGCCAATAACAACAATGCGAGCAAATTTTTGGATAAATACCTATCTGAAACCATAACATTAATAAAAACTAATCTACCCACTCATTCATACTTAAGAGAGGTGGTCTTTTTGGACAAAATACATGAGATAAAGGCTTATCAGGTTCTTGATTCAAGAGGCAACCCTACTATTAAGGTTGTGATTAAAACTAAGAAGCACATTGGCTATGCCTTTGTGCCTAGTGGTGCGAGTACTGGCTTGTATGAGGCTGTTGAGCTTAGAGATAATAAAAAGGCTTATAATGGTAAAGGAGTTGAGAAAACTGTTGATATCATTAATAAGAAGATTAATAAGCAGCTTAAAGGCATAAAAGTAACTGAGCAGGAAGAAGTTGATTTAGAGCTTAAAAGGCTTGATGCTACTGAGAATAAGTCAAAGATAGGGGCAAACACTATTCTAGGTGTGAGTTTGGCTGTGAGCAGAGCAGCAGCACAGGCCAAGGATAAGGAGCTCTATGAGTATTTAGCAGAGCTATTTAAGAACAAGAAAAAACTTATGCTACCAATTCCTCAAGCTAATGTGCTTAACGGAGGAGAGCATGCTGGTAATTATCTTAAGTTCCAAGAGTTCTTGTTAATACCTACAGGTGCTAAGAGCTTTGCAGAAGCCATGAGAATGGTGGGTGAGACTTATCATGTTTTGAAAAAGATTATTGATGATAAGTTTGGGATTAATGCTACTAATGTGGGTGATGAAGGAGGCTTTGCTCCTCCTATAAGAACGCCAGAAGAGGCTTTAGAATTAGTTAGCGAGGCTATTACCAAGGCTGGTTATAAGAGAAAGATACGCATAGGCATGGATGTGGCTGCTAGCAGTCTTTACAATGAGAATGAATATGATATAGGAGTTAGTTTCAGTGCAAAAGGCTTGACGAGTTATTATGACCGCTTGTTTAGCAAGTATGATATTAAGAGCATAGAAGACCCTTTTGAACAAGATGATAATGAGGCTTGGCAAGAGTTCATGAACACGGTTGCTAAGAAGAGAAGAGTACAAGTAGTAGGAGATGATTTAACAGTTAGTAATCCTCACAGGGTTAGAAGAGCTATAAATAATAATCTGTGCAACGCAATAATTCTTAAGCCTAACCAGATAGGAACTCTTACTGAAACTTTAAAAGCAGCTGAGATGGCCTTTGATGCAGGCTGGGAAGTTATTGTTAGTCATAGAAGCGGAGACACAGAAGATACATATATATCTGATTTAGCTGTTGGTATTGGTGCAAGCCAGATAAAACTAGGAGCGCCTTGTAGAGGGGAGAGGACCAGTAAGTATAATAGATTGATAGAGATAGAAGCTAATCTTAAGAAGAAAGGTTATGCCGGGAAGAAGGTGAAGTTTTGATTATTTTATTTTAAAAATTCTTTCCTTCTTTGAGCAATTATTTTTTCTTCATCCTGAACATATATGTATCCAACAAAGTTCTTAGCATTATTAATGATTTCCTGCCTTGTCAAATTTCCTTTATAAGGCCTAAAATCCGAGAATTCATAGATTGTATTCCCATTATTATTATCATTATTATTTTTGAAGAGGCATACTTCTCTTTGAAAAATTTGTTTACAAAAACCGCACTCATAGAATTTTACCTGATTTGCATTACCCCAACAAAAAAATCCTAGGGAGGGCTCTGTCGAGGCAATCTCTTCTAATCTGCCTTCCTTGCAACTACACAAAACATCTGCTAATTCGTTTGACATCACTTATCCCATTTCAAACTCTTTTATTTTCTCAACCCTTCTTGCATGTGTGCCTTCTAGGAATCTGGTTGTGAGCCAAGTCTTAAGAATTTTCTTAGCTTCATCCTCTTCTGTTGTTCTTGAACCAATGCATAATATATTTGAATCATTGTGTTGCCTTGCAAGCCTAGCAGTCTTCTCATCATAAGCCATGGCAGCACGTACTCCTTTTACTTTATTTGCAGCTATGCACATGCCAATGCCTGTTCCACAGATAAGAATCCCTCTTGCTTTTTCCCTTACCACTTTATTTGCAGCTTTAAAAGCATAGTCAGGGTAGTCATCATCTTTGTCAAACCTAGGTGTTAAGTCATCAAAAGGAATCTCATTTTCCTTGAGAACATCCTTAAGTTTTTCTTTTAACTCAAAACCAGCATGGTCAGAGGCAAGGATTACTTTTTTCTTTTTTTCATCCATCTCAAGAATATTCTTGGTAAAGGAGTTATATAAAATTTTCTAAAAAACCTATTTTTCGTCTATCTAATAAAAACTTTTATAAATACTCTTCTCTTTTTCCTCTTTGTTTGGGGTGGTAATACTGATTATTCAGGTTGGTGTTAGTATTTTAAGTTTGGATTATGAGGATGTTTCTGTGATTGACCAAGCACTTATGAGAGCTAGCACTGCTAATTCTGTTCATTTTGATGTTATGGACGGCAAGTTTGTAAAGGAGAAAAGCTTTGACCATGAGTTTGTTGCAAAGGTTCAGTCTAATCTTAAAAAAGTTGTTCATTTAATGGTCAAGCAGCCTGAAAAAGTGGTTGACAAATACATTAAGGCAGGCGCTGATACAATAATCTTTCATGTGGAAGCAACTCGTTCTCCAAAGAAGTTAATTGAGCACTTGAAAAAGAAAGAAGTAAGGATTGGTATTGCTCTTAACCCTGACACTCCTGTTAACAAGATAGAAAAACTGATTCCAGAAGTTGACATGGTGTTGGTAATGACTGTTAAGCCTGGCAAAGGAGCCCAGAAGATGATAAAAGCCCCCTTGAAAAAGGTTAAGAGCATAAGGAAGAAGTATCCTATGAAAGACATTGCAGTGGATGGAGGCATAAACGCAGAAAATGCTCATGAAGCCATAGAAGCAGGAGCAAATATATTAGTTTCTGGAAGTTATGTTTTTGGAAGTGATGACCCTAAATTAGCAATAGATTTATTAAGGAATGCTTAATCTTCTTTTTCTATGCAACTCCTCAAAATACCTCTAAATGCCGGAGCATTAAGTAAGAAGAAGGACTTGGAAAAAGCCCCTGATAAGATTGTTGAGCACTTAAAAGACTTTCATTTGTCTGAGAAAGGAGTGCTTCCTTTGTTTAATATTAAAGAAATTAAGGTTGATAATAATAATTTAGAGCAATCTCACGCAGTTATATATAAGGAGATTGAAAAGATTAGTGCTTACTCTATTCTTATTGGAGGAGATCATTCATTAACTTATCCTGCTTTTAAGGCTTTTGTTAAGAATAATCCTGGCTCTGGTATCATTGTGTTTGATGCTCACCCTGATGTTCAGGAGAAGCATGACCCTCCTACACATGAAGACTATTTACGAGTTTTAATAGAAGAAGGAATTGTTGATAAGAACAATGTTATTCTTGTTGGAACCAGGAATATGAGCAAGGAGGAAAAAAAGTTTGTTGATGATAACAAGATTAAAAATCATTCTATGAAAAAAATAAGCTTTGACATCCTAAGAGAGGTTGCTGACAGCATCATGAGTGTTGCAAGGCACTGGAGCAAAGTATACATATCTGTTGATATTGATGTCTTAGACCCTGCTTTTGCCCCAGGAACAGGTTATCAAGAGCCAGGAGGAATGACTACAAGGCAGTTGCTTTATCTGATTCATAGGCTAAAAATGCTCAGAAACATAGGAATGGCTGATGTAGTCGAGGTTAATCCTGACAAAGACTTGAATGAGATTACTTCTAAGACAGCTGCGAAGATTGTTGTGGAGTTGGGCTAAATCTTACAAAACCTTTATAAATTCATTCTCGTTCTCTTATCCACCTAATGGGTAGAATCAAGACTAGACTAATAAAGGCAATAACGCATCAACTCTTAGAGGAGCACAGAGATAGCTTTAGCACTGATTACGAGGAGAACAAGCTTAAAGTGGCAGAGTTAACAGATGTTAAGTCAAAGAAATTAAGAAATATTATAGCAGGGTATACTACCCGTATGATAAAAGCAGAAGCAAAATAAGACAAGTAAACCGAAAAAACAACAGTTACAAGGGGGGATGAAGAATGGCAGAGGACAACTCAATCTTTATTGGAAACAAGCCGTTCATGAACTATGTTACAAGCGTTGTAGTGCAGTTCACAACCAAAGGCGCAAAAGAAGTGATAGTGAAGGCAAGGGGAAAATTCATTAGCAGAGCAGTGGATGTATCTGAAGTGGCTATGAAGAGATTTATGAAAGACCAGATAGAACTAAAAGGGATAGCTATTGACTCAGAAGAGTTCAAGAACAAGGAAGACCGAGACGTACGAGTATCCACAATTGAGATTACACTGGCAAAAAAATAAGTGTTTTTTTATTCTTTTTCTTACTGTATATTTGTTAAAAAGATTTATATATTCAGAGTATTCCTGTTCTTGCATGGAGATAAAAAAGAAGTCTTGGCCAGAGCAGTTTCAAGGCATGCTTGACGGAAAAAAGAATGCTGATGTGCGAGTAGCAGATTTTAAAGTAAAAGAAGGAGATACCTTGGTGCTGGAGGAGTACGACCCTAAGACTAAGAAGTACACGGGACGAGTCTTGAAGAAGAAAGTAAAGAACCTTAACAAAGTAAGACTAACTGATTTTAACACGCCAGAAGACATTGATAAGTATGGTCATTGGATTATTGAACTCGAATAATGGGTCCGTAGTATAGCCTGGAGAGTTTTTTTGTCTTCATCTTCTTTTCAAATTCCTCAAACAAACTTCAGCTATTAAATTATGATTTTCTGTTTTGACATAAAAAGCTCTGCTTTTTATGGCACACAAAAATTTTTAGAGAATTTTTGTTGGCTCACTGGACATCTGTTTGCGTGAGCTATTTAAACACAAAATCATTTACATAGCTTCAGCTAAATAAACTCGTGATTTGAAATGATTTCGACAAAAAACGATTTCAAAAAATTTATCTTAATTAGAGAATTGGCTGAAATCTGTGGGATTCATGTTGGGGACGGTTATTTAAGAAATGATGGAAGAAGGAAAGAGTTAGATATAAGTGGTGGTTATGAAGAAAAAGAATATTATGACACTCATGTTATTCCTCTTTTTAATAAGGTTTTTAATCCGGACATAAAAGGAAGATTTTTTCCTAGCAGGAGTACTTATGGTTTTGTTATTAGGGATATCAAAGTCATTAAATTTATGCATGAGCAAATTGGTTTTCCTTATGGCAGCAAATCATTAATAATTGGTGTTCCAAAGTTTATACGAGAAGACATTTCTTTAATTCCTTATTTTCTAAGAGGATATTTTGATACTGATGGCTGTCTAAACTTTACCAAACAATATGGAAATTATTCTGAATTTAACAAAACAAGACATTGTTATCCAAGAATTATTTTTAGCACAGTATCTTCTAAACTTTTTAAGGATTTACAAAAAGTACTCATTTTAGTTGGATTTAAGTTGAGTATTTATAATTATCAACCTAAAAGAGGTAATGAAAATTTAAGATATATAATAGCTCTTTATGGTAAAACTAACTTAAATGCTTGGTTAAATATGATTGGAATGAAGAATCCAACGAAATATTCAAAATTCTTAATTTGGAAGAAGTTTGGTTTTTGCCCTTCAAATACAAATTCTCAACAAAGACGAAGAATTTTAAAAGGAGAACTGCATCCAAGGTTATTATACTAGGGCTCGTGGTGTAGTCTGGAGAGCGCGCTTGGCTTCGGCTTGGCTTGCTAAGAGGATACCAGGAGACGCCGGTTCGAATAACATGAAGTCCGGTGCATAGAGCGAGCTCAACATTTATACAAGAAATATTGGTTTCGCTAGCACTGTGATATGTTACGAAAGTCCGGCCGGGCCCATGTTTTTTCATTAAATTTATATACAACTAGTTCTGATTATTAATTATAAGCATTTTGGGGTGGTAAAAATTAGGGTTGCACTTCTCTTATTTGGTTTATTAGTAGTCTTTTTGTTGTTAGCTGTTGGCTGTGGTAAGACTGTTGTTGTTGAGGACAATGTTTCTGCTAATCAAAGTGAGAATGTATCTGATGTAGAGTTAGAAAAACCTGAATGTCCTCCTTGTGAAGAACCCGAATGTCCTAAATGCCCTGTTTGTGATGAAGAGTGTAGTCATGAGCCTATTGAGGTTTTCCTGGATAATGTAAAGATATTGCAAAAAGACATAGGGGGTAGTGAGCAGAGGTTCAACTTTTATTATGTGAATGATGAGTATGATAGGCTTGAAAGCGCTTCTCTATTATTCACTCCTAAATGTGATTCCTCTGATACAGAGATATTCGTAGATGTAGGTGGCAGAGAGATATTCAATAATAATCCTGTATGTAATGAGCAGAACAAGGTGCCTATTGATGCTGGGTTCTTGGTTTTTGGAAGAAACACCTTTACTATGAGGTCAATTGTTAATAAGTCATACATGGTCTCAGATATAAACCTAGAGTCTTTCTACTCTGATAACACCAGTAATAATAAGAGTTTTCTAGACATAGAGTTTCTGCCTGTAGACCCTGATAAAGAGATTACTCTTAAATCATTCTCTGATGCTAGTATAATGAATTATCAAGAATACCAGGTAAGGTTGGATAAAAGAGATTTAGTACAGGACTTAACCTTTTATTTTGATGCTGATGCTAATGGATTAATAGTGGTTCTTGTGAATGACAAGGAAATGTACACAGGTGGGGTTAAGAAGAAGAGGAACAGGATAGTTATTCCTAAGGAAGAGCTAATCGAAGGAGAGAATATTATTGTAGTAATAGGAGTGCCTGAGTGAACATGAAGATATTTTTTGTAACTGGCAATAAGGAGAAATATAGAGAAGTCAAAGAGATATTAGAAGGTTTTGAAGTAGAGCAAATAGAGGTTGATCTGCCAGAGTTACAAGGAGAGCCTGATGATATTGTTAAGGAAAAAGCCAAGCTAGCAGCTGATAAGACTGGAAAAACAGTGTTTGTAGAAGACACTTGTCTCTGCTTTAATGCGCTTAAAGGCTTACCAGGTCCTTACATAAAGGCTTTTGTTGAGAAAATAGGCATACCAGGGCTTTATGAGCTTGCCAACAAGTATGAGGACAGGGGCGCTGTTGCTGTTGCCAGTATTGGTTTTTGTGAAGCTGGTAAAAAGCCAATGGTATTCCAAGGTAAGGTTAAAGGCCTTATAGTGCCTCCTAAAGGCAGTACTCGCTTTCAATGGGACCAGATATTCATGCCCGAAGGCTATGACAAGGCTTTTGCTGAGATGAGGATTGAGGAAAAAAACAAGATTTCTCATAGAAGACTGGCTTTTGAAGAGTTTAGGAAGTGGTTGGAAACACAGTGAGGCTGAGAGCAAATGATAACCTGCGATGAATGCGAAGGAGAGTGCTGCAAGGTTCTTGTAGTAGAGATAGAAACACCTGAATCAAAGGATGACTTTGAAGATATTAAGTGGTATCTTTATCATCCTGGGGTTAGTGTATACATTGACACAGATAATGCTTGGAATGTGCAGTTTGATACCAAGTGCAAATACTTGGATAAGAATGGTAAATGCTTAATCTATGATAAAAGACCTCCTGTTTGCAGAAAAGCAGAAGTAAGGGAGTGCCATGTTAACAAGGAGGAGATAAAGGAATTCTTTAAGAGTGTTGAGGAGTATGAGGGGTGGTTGAAGAGGAATAAGAAACTTTGATTAGTTAAATACGAAACCTTTATATTTATCATGACTACTTCTAAGTGAACATAAAATGAGAATTAATTTTGAAGCTTATCCTGTGAATTCAAGAAAAAACCTTGTTGATTTTATCCAAGAACATTACAAAGAAGATTTATTAAAAGAGATAGGTGCAAACCCAGAGAGATGGATAGAAGAATTCTCAATAATACAAGGGCTGTTAACAGGTGAAGGTTTAAGTTTAAGTGTGGATATACACCATCCACCTATAGAAGACAGGGATTTCAAGAAAATAGGAAAAAATGTTTTTTTCTACTCAGGTAACAGGGTTAACTCTAGAGGTCTTTGGATTTCAAAACAAGTCCCTGATTACTCAAAAGGCTTTGACACGGAGGAAACAAGAATTCAATGGACACGATGCAGATTAGGGTCTACGGCGTATCTAAGAATAAATCCTGACTTCAATGGGATATCAATAGACGATTTGTTGCCTGAAAACTTTGAACCAAGAAGTGAGAAAATAAAGACAGATCAAAGACCCATCTTAAGATTCAAAGTTAATATTCGAGGAATTGAAGAAACAATATATGCAAAAGGAAGCAGAGTTGACACCTCTTTTTATTACGAAAAGCCAAGCTACAGACTCACACCTATTGCTAATATTAAAAAACTTAGTTCGCAAGAAGATTTTAATAAGATATTAATGCTTGCAGAACAAGGAATAAAGGTTCCTGCTGTTATTGGAGTTTATGAATCTGACTATGAAGATTTCTTATTTTTAAGAGAAGTAAAAGGAGAAAGACCTGATGAACAATTCTCACAGCATAGAGAAGAGATAATAAGACAGGATGCTACTATGTTAGCTAAACTATTAAAACTTGGCTATAGAAAATGCGGTTTTGAGGATTTTGATGATAAAGTATTTGATGGAACACATCTTCATTTGATTGATGTTGATGAGGTGGTTGATCTTTACTCTTATCAGAATGTTGATTATAGGAAGATACTCTTAGACCCAAAAGATAGCCTAGTGAGAAATTTTAGATACTATCAAAGGAAATTATTTGTTAAACTACTCAAAGATGCTATTTTTGTATATAATGGAAGTCTTCTTACTAATGAAGGGCATAAGAGGCAATACATTAAACACTTTTTTGAAGAAATGAAATGGGGGCTTACAGAGAATAAAATAAAGAGCATATTAACTTTTCCTAAAATTTATCATACCTATGAGAGTGAAATCTCAATGATGTTAGATACAGATTAAAATAATACACTTCACCTAAACTCCACTTCTCCACCCAGATAAACCCCTTTGTCAAGCCTTACAGGCCTCCAGTCATCTAATACTAGCTTTGCATCCAGCCATTCTGAAAGCTCTTCAGGATTCCCAATAGTAGCGCTCAAGCCTATGAGTTGCAGGTTTTTTAAAGTACTTCTAAGGATTGTTATTAGCACCTCAAGGGTTGGGCCTCTGCCAGGATCATTAAGTAAGTGGATTTCATCAATAATAACAGTTTTTACTTGATGAATCCAGCCAGCTTTATGTCTTATCAAACTATCAAATTTCTCACTGGTTGTAATAATCAAATCATATCTTTCAAGATAAGAATCAGCACTATCAATATCTCCTGAGCTAATAGCAATCTTAATGTTTGGATAATCCTTTTTAAAAGTTTTGTACTTCTCACTTGCAAGGGCTCTGAGAGGGACCACATACACTGCTTTTCCTTTATCATGAAGAATTGCATTAAGAAAGGCTAATTCAGCAACAAGGGTCTTACCAGAAGCAGTAGGAGTGCAAACTAACAGATTTTTATCATCAAACACCCCTGCATTAATGCTCTTAGTCTGGCACGGTCTAAGCTCAGCAAAACCACGCTTCTCAATCTCTTTATAGATATTCTTAGGAATCTTGGATTTGTAAGTGGAGAGTTTCATTGTTAATTAAGAATAAAGAGGTGGATTAAAAAGCTTTGGGTTGTTAGTGCCTTCTAAAAGAACCATAATGCTTCTTTTTTAATCTTAAAGATTCCAAATAGTTCAGTAATGCTCTTGGATTTGAGGAACCAGGGTCTATACTCTCAGGTCTCCTTATATGATGGTTACTAACTGGTATTTGTTTGTAATATTCATAGAAAACCCTGTCAAATAACTTGTTTGTTTTTTCATCTTTTATAACATGATTCTCAAAAGTTGTTGTATCAGAATAATAGTTCTTATGAACTAATGAGAATTTAAACTCCCATTCACTTAGCCCTGGAATACATTCAACCTCTATTTTTTTTGTTGGAGGTATGAGGTCTATTAATCTTTCCTTGATATCAGTTACGAATAATTGTTCAATTCCACCATATACACCAACTTCATTAAGTTTTCTTTCTATTGTTGAATAAAATTCTTTAGCTAATTTAATTACTTCTTCTTGAGAGCATTGTTTATAAAATCCTATTATATGCCTTCTTTCTTGGCTAGAAAAAGACGTATGACTAACTGGAATCCTATAAGCTCTTATCATTTGATAATTTTTATCTTGTTTTTTGGCCATTTTATTTTTTAAAACTCTCAAAATACCGACTATAGATTTCATCCATCCTATTTTTAATGAATCGATCTCCTGCGATGAATTGATTTCTTAAATCATATGCGACATTCTCCCATTTAAAAACATCATAATTCATTTCTAATATTTTTTCGAAGAAGAGGTTTTGCATATTATGTTTTAATTCTTGTTTGAGTAATTCCCTTACAGCTTTAAAATTATTTCTTTCTTCTAGCAATTCATGAACTCGCCAAGTTTGGTATATGCTAATGTAACTTTTTATTAAAGGATGTTTTCTAATAATTTTTAGAGAATTCTTGTATTTATGATTTATTTTTTCCTCTATAGAACCTTTTTTAATATTCCAGCTTAAACCATGAACTAACCATCCAAGTCCTGCAAAACCAAATCTTCCTTCATGAACCTGATGTTTCAACAGGAATGATAAATGTTCTTGATAACTATTTACATACTTTTGTATTGTGTAATATATTGCTTTTAGCCCCACATATCTTACTATTTCCTGCGGACTGGCTTTTATTGTTTCTTTTGGATACTGACGCATAAAAGAATATTTCTTTACCTTTTGATAGAATTCTTTTAAGGTCTCCTCTTTTAAATCTTCAGAAACCTCTAGAGGTAAAATCATGATTTGATTTGAATCCGGGTTAAAAAAAATACCATTGTATTCTGCTTCATCTGAATCTGTCTCTTCACATGTTGGTAATGTGCTAACTGCATATCCATCGCTTCCAGGGAACAGGTCACTAATGTCATTGAATAACATAGGGATGGGTTTGATGTTCAAATTCTTGTAGATTTCCTTATTATTCTTTTTTATTCTTTCTACTAGCTTTTGATCTCTATGGTTTTTTATATAATCTATGAACTCTTTTGAAATAAAATCCTTTAATAATATTTTAATCTTATTAGCTTGAACTTCATGCTTATCAATAATACTGCCTTTAGTCATTTCATCCCCCAAATTTTTTACTAGTACATGAAATTAATTAATTCCACACACAAAAGGTTAATACAATTTGGTTATTGCTAGTTAGTGATTATTTTTTATTATATAAAATTTTTCATCATTTTTTTTGTCAAAATAAAAAAATTTAAAAATAATTATTCATTATGTAATCATATGAGCATAAAATTAGATTTAAAGGACTGGAAGATCCTGAACCAGCTGGACCTGAACTGCAGGCAGAGCGATTCAGAGATAGGGAAAAAAGTAAGGCTAAGTAAGCAGGTTGTTAATTATCGTATCAAAAGATTATTAAAGAAAAAAATCATCACTTCCTTTTTTCCCCATATAAATGTTTCTAAATTAGGTTATGCCACTCATAAAATATACGTACAACTAAGAAGCGTTAGCAATGAAAGAGAAAACGATATATGGGATTATTTAATCTCACAACCAAGCATTCTCTGGGTTATATCATGCAGTGGTAAATGGGATTTGATATTTGGAACAGGCTCAAAAAGTATTGAGGAATTTGATAACATTCTTACAGATTTCATGAATAAGTTCAGTGATAATGTGTTTAACAGACAAATAACTGTTTTTAACAAAGCAACTCTTCACCACAGAAAATGGATTTTGAATGATAAAAAAGATGTTTCTTGGTTGATAGGAGGAAGAGTTCAACAAAAACCAATAGACGAACTTGATAAAAAAATACTAAGCCTGCTGAATAAAAATGCTAAGATGTCGATTATAGATATAGCAGAAACACTGAAAGAATCAAGTTCAAGAATAATATATAGAATAAAGCAATTACAGGAAAAAGGAATAATAGGAGCCTTTAGAACATCAATAAACAGAGAAAAGCTAGAATTAAACTATTGCAAATCTTTTATCTATTACCAAGGAAAAACTACTGAGAAAGAGAATCAACTCTTAACTTATTGTTATCAATTACCAAATATATTAGGTGTTTCACAAAGCATTGGCCCTTGGGATTTAGAACTAGAATTCGAAGTAAAGAACTATGATGAATTTCATCACATCATGAAAGAGATGAAAAACAAGTTTCCATTAATAAGGAGCTTTGACACAGTTTATATAGAAAAGGAATATGGGGAGAGTTTTTTACCTAGAGATATCTAATCACATCTCCTCAGGCGCTTTAATACCTAATAAGTCCAGTGCATTTCTTAGCACTATCTTAACAGAATAGATTAATGCAAGCCTTGAATCCCTTGTTTTTCCATCTGCTTTGAGCACTGGGCATTCATGGTAGAACTCATTAAAGGCTTGGGCTAGTTCAAGAGCATATCTTGCTACAAAGCTGGGTTTATAATTTTCTGCAGCTTCATTGACAATATTTGGGAAATCAGAGAGTAGTTTTATTAACATGAATTCTGTTGCGTGACTAAACTCATATTTCTTTATCTTCTCTGGTTCAAACTTCTTAACCTTTCTTAGTATTGAACTTATCCTTGCATGTGCATACTGCACATAAGGCCCTGTTTCTCCTTCAAAGCTTATGCTTTCCTCAGGATTATAGGTTATATCTTTCATTGGGTCATACTTTAATACAAAGAACTTTAAGGCTCCATTGCCAATGATATCCTTTCTCTTATCTAATTCTTTCTTGTCAAGCTTGTGCCTCTTCTTTATCTCTTTCTCAGCAACCTTTTTCATTTCCTCTACTATATCATCAGCATCAACTACTGTGCCTTCTCTGCTCTTCATTCTTCCTTCAGGTAGGTAAACCATGCCATAAGCCAGGTGATAGCAGTGCTCTGCAAACGGAAAGCCTAGCATGCCAAGAATCTTGAATAAAACCTTGAAATGATATATCTGCTCATTACCAACAATATAAACAGATTTGTCCATCTTAAAATCATCAAACTTGAGCTTTGCTAAATAAAGATCTTGGGTTATGTAAAGTCCTGTGCCATCCTTTCTTATCAAAACCTTTTTTCCCAGCCCTTCTTTTTCCAAGTCAGCAACTACTGCTCCTTCCTCATCTTTGTAAAACAAGCCTTGCTTTAATCCATCAAGAACTATTTCTTTGCCTTGCTGATAGATTTCTGACTCATAATAAACCTTTTTGTGATGAACATTAAACAAGGCATATGTTTGTTTAAAGCCTTTAAGAGCCCATTCACGCATCTTTTTCCAAAGAGCAACCACTTCCTTATCATCTTCCTCCCATTTTTTAAGCATTTCCTGGGTTTCTTTTTCAAGTTCAGGATGTTTTTTCAATTTTTCATTGTAAAGAACATAAAAATCTCCTAAAAAATGGTCTGGTTTCTTTACAAAAGACCTTTGGCCTTTTGAATCAACCTCACCAGTTCGGTTGATGTTAGGCTCTTTTCCTTTACCCCATTTCTTGTAAGCAAGCATTGATTTGCAGATATGCACACCACGGTCATTAACTAGGTCAACAGGTATGGCTTGATAACCAGCAAAGGCTAATATGTTGCAGATAGAATTGCCCAAGAGCATGTTCCTAACATGGCCCAGGTGCAAAGGCTTGTTAGTGTTAGGAGCAGGATACTCTACCATTACTTTCTTGTGTTTTAAAGGCCAGCTACCATAGCAAACCTTGCACTTAATTATTTCCTTAATAACCTGTTCTGCAAGTTTGTTCTTGTCAATAAAGAAGTTAAGATAAGGGCCTTGAGCCTTTATTTCTGATAAAGGAGGTTTAGGCTTGATTTCTTTTGCTAACTCCTGTGCAATAACATTAGGAGCTTTTTTTAGCTTTTTAGATAGAACAAAGCAAGGAAAAGCATAGTCACCCATATCAGGAGATGGAGGGATTTCTATTAAGGGCTCTATTTCATTATTCTTTAAGCCTGTAGGCTTTGATAAGAGTTTAACTATTTCTGCTTTGAACATATGAATGAATAAGAGAAGAGAGTTTATAAATGTTTTTCCCTCGCGAGCTTTTCCCCCTCGCGAACATGGTGAGCGAGCAAATAATTATTTTTATTTTATTTTTTTGATTTTAAACTTAATTTTTAATTAAATCTTTATTGGTTCTCAAGCGCCGGACAGGCTTACTTTTTTTCCTCTGACTTCTCCTCTTTTTTCTCTTCTGCTTTCTTCTCTTCTTTTGGCTTCTCTTCTTTTTTAGACTCTTCTTTTTTTTCTGGCTCTTTCTTCTCTTCCTTTTTCTTCTCTACCAAAGGCTTAGCCCCATACTTCAATATTTTCAGATTTATCTGGGCTGTTCTTGAATAAATTGTGTTGCCAGCCACTGTCTTCCTTACTCTTCTGCCTTTCCTGTTCTTCCTAATGCCAACACCACTTACTATCAGTATCCTTTTCCTTGCAGTGCCTCGAACATCTCTTCTCATTGGAAAGCCGCAGTAGTCACTGCCTCCGCTTATCTCAAATTCATAGCCTTCAAAGCCTATGTTATCTCCTTTTATCTTGTCCCCGATTCTTTTCTTAAGAAAAATCTCTGCTTGTTTGTCAGAAACAACTTTCTTGACAGTTTTGCCTGTCTTTGGGTCGCAAAAATTCACTTTAAATTCCATTTTTTACCCTCCGAGCCTACAAATACATATTTGCGCTCAGTCAGGAAGATGGAAAAAGAATGCCTTTTTAAAGGTTTTGAATATTCTAGTCACCATGACCTTCCAATCAATCAAACAAGTAGAGAAAGCTCAGACTTACTTAGATATAGCTATAAAAAGAGCTCTAAAGCATGAAGGCACAAAGAAAAAAGGAACTCCTTTTGAAAAAGCAAAGCCCAGAGAACATGATAGAATAGGAATAATAAGGGATGTGTTGTGCACTAAATTATATGAAATTGGTAAGGGTTTTCCTGTTTTTGATGAACTTTCTGATTTTTACAAAGAGCTACTTAGAGTAACCCTTGATTATGACAAGTTAAAGAAAGCCCTTGCAAGCCTTAACTGGGCTCAGAAAAAGATTAGTGAGCTGGCCAGAGAGCACAAGAAGAGAATAAAGCAAGCCAAGAACTTCACAGACCTGGACAGCGCAAAAAAAGCTTATTTAGGAAGAATAAGCTCTGTAATAAAGCAAATAAGTAAGAATTTAGAGTATTTAGAGCACTCTAGGCGTGTGATAAAGGATTATCCTGTGATTAAACAATTATTTACTGTGTGTATCTCAGGCTTTCCAAACGTGGGCAAGACAACTCTTCTAAGTAAATTAACAACCAGCACCCCAGAGATAAAAGAATATGCATTTACTACTAAGAGCCTTAACCTAGGCTATGCAAAGCTAAAAAATGAGAAAGTGCAATTCATAGACACCCCAGGAACCCTTAACAGGCCTGACAAGATGAATAATATTGAGAAGCAGGCTTATCTTGCAGTAAAATACCAGGCTGACCTGATTGTATACATATTTGACTTGACAGAGCCCTATCCATTAAAAGATCAGAAGAGATTGTTAAAGAGAATCAAACAATTCAAAAAACCAGTTATTCTTTATCTCTCAAAAACCGACCTGCTAGAGCAGGGCGCAACTAAAGATTTTTCTAAAAAGGCGTTCACTAGTGTTGATGAGTTAAAAAAAGAGATTAGCAAGAAAGTTAAATAACTATTTCTGCTCATTAATAATAATCTGGCATTTGCAAGGCATCTTAGCAGCTATTCTCTTAGCAGCTGTCTTCCCAGTCTCTAATTGGGGCTTGTCAACATGTACTTCAAAAAGGGTCTGACCAGGTCTTACCTGAGCTGCTAATCCAATAGGCTTTCCAAAGCTCTTCTTCATACCTGTGCTCATACGATCAGCACCTGCTCCTGTAGCAACAGGGTTTTCCCTGAGAATATGGTGAGGAAAAATCCTTATCTTAAGTTTATAACCAACCTTGCCTGCTCTTTTCTCCAATAACCTATTACTAGACTTCCTAGCAGCCTCTAAGGCGTTGTGTCTTACCTGTATCTTCTCCTTAGAATTAACATCAACTCTGTAAGCAAACTTCTTCTTTAGATTTCCCATATCATACTTTACTATGAGGTTATGAGGGGTTGCTCTTACAAAGTTCTTTTTTCTATATTTAGACTTACGAGTATAAGGCCTTTCCACTCTTCTATAAGACACTGCTTTTCTAAGTTTTGCCATAAAACTCTTGAAAAAGTAAAGTATTTAAAAAAGTTACTGTTTTTCTATGTGGTTACAGCCCTGTGGTGTAGTGGCCAAACATATCAGGCTCTGGAATTTTCTGTTTGCAGAAAGGTCAACAAGCTTAGAGAAACCTGGTGACCTCGGTTCGAATCCGGGCAGGGCTATTTCTCCACTGGACATTCCTGCGTAAGCTATTTTAAGAAAGATTTCTAATACATTTATATGAACACCCTTGAAAAAGCCAGACTTCTAGGAGACGCAGGTAAATATGATGTGTGTGGAGGAGAGATTTGTAAGCCACCAGAGATAACAGATGGATTGCATAACTTGCCTGGTGTGATTAAGGCAAAAACTCAGAATGGTCATTTCTGCTCTCTGCTTAAGACCTTACAAACCAACAAGTGCAAGCATGACTGCAGATACTGTGCAAATAGAGCAGGGTGTGGCCAGAGAAAACTAACAGAGTTTGAACCAGCAGAACTAGCAGACTTTTTTAACAAACTTGTAGAAAGAGACATTGTTACTGGCCTTTTTCTAAGCAGTGGAGTAGCAGGAGACCCTGATGTAATGACAGAAAAAATGCTCAGAACAGTTAGATTGGTCAGGCATAAGTACAAGTTTCAAGGATATATACATTTCAAAGTATTGCCAGGCACTAGTTATGACTTAATAAAACAAGCCTCAGAGTTAGTATCAAGGCTAAGTATTAATGTTGAGGCTCCTAACAAGTCAAGGCTTAGTGAGTTATCAAGTGTTAAAGAACTGCAAAGTGATATTATTAGAAGACAGGCCTGGATTAAAAGAGTTGAGCCAAGAGGAGGGCAGACCACACAGATAATAATTGGTGCAAGTGATGAAACAGACTTGGAAGTATTAAAAATGGCAAAATGGGAGTACATGAACATGGACTTAAAAAGGGTTTATTACTCTGCTTTTTCCCCTCTTAAGAATACGCCTCTTGAGAATAGAAAAAAAGAATCCCCAAGCAGAGCAAATCATTTGTATAATTGTGATTGGTTATTACGAGAGTACAAGTACAAGCTGAGCGAGATAAAAGAAGTGTTAGTAGATGAGATGCTGCCAAACAAGGACCCAAAGCTAGCAATAGCAGAAAATATATTGACAGAGCCAGTTAATATAGAGGATGCGGTTTATGATGAACTAATAAGAGTGCCAGGCATAGGGTTAAAGACAGCGCAGAAGATAATAGCGTTTAGAGAGAATAAGAAGCTAAAAAGTGATAATCTAAAGAAATGTGGAGTTGTGATGAAAAGGGCCGGGCCTTTTATCAGGGTTGGTGGGGAGCAGCAAATTAGATTGGGAGCTTTTACATAATAGAAAACTTTATATATAACTCATTATATACTAATTATAGGTGATATATAATGAGTTCAACAACAATACAATTAGACAAGGAAGTGGTTAATTTGTTAAAAGAAACCAGAGAATATCCCCGGCAAACATATAATGAGCTCATCAATAATATGATACCTGTTTTTCAGGCTGTGAAAAAGAAAAATCAGTACGATGAATTTCTGCACAAAATCCAGCAAGCCAAAATGAAAGAGCTCTGGGACAACAAAGCAGATGAGGAATGGGAGAATGCTTAAACCGGGTCAAGTAGTGCTGACAAGAGTGCAATACACAGACACCTTTGAGATAAAGAAAAGACCAGCACTCATATTATTCGAAGAATACGATAATGTGGTGGTCGCAGGAATCACCAGCAACCTGAAAATGGAAGGAATACCTCTAACAAAAAAAGAAGGAGCAATCAAAGATAGTGTAATTAAATTGAATTATATCTTTACTGTTTCTAAAGAGATGATAGCCAAGAAACTATTTGTACTAACAAAATTAAAAAAGAAAAAAGTTTATGATAAGTTAGTGAAGAAATTAAAGGGTTTGACCAGTTAACTTCAACCCAACTTAAATTTATAAAAACATTTTTATAAATGCTTCTTTATACATATTATTATGAAAGCAAAAAAAATCTTTGGAACAATTTTTATCTTATCTATACTCTTTTTAGGCTTATTTTTAACTGCCTGTCAAACAGGACCTTCAGTGCCACTAGCAGATGATAGTGGAGCAACATCAGAAGGAGTGAGTGCTGTTGTGAAGGCAAATAACCAGTTTGCTTTAGAGCTTTACTCAAAGCTTAATGAGGATGAAGATGGTAATATCTTTTTCTCTCCTTACAGTATCTCAACAGCCCTAGCCATGACTTATGAAGGGGCAAATGGCCAGACAGCAGAAGAAATGCAAGAAGTGTTTCATTTTCCTGAAGAAGCTGATGTGAGAAGGCCTGCATATGCTAAAGTCTACAATGACCTGAACAAGAAAGACAAGAAGTACAAACTTCACACAGCTAATGCTTTGTGGGCAGAGCAGACCTATCATTTTTTACCTGAATACATGAGCAATGTTGAACAGTACTATGGAAGTGGGGTTACTAATCTCGATTTTATAGGGGCGAGTGAGGAATCAAGGCAAATCATTAATAAATGGGTTGAGGATATGACTAACCACAAAATTAAGGATATAATCCCTGCAGGGGCTATTAATCCTATGACCCGCTTGGTCTTAACAAATGCTATCTACTTCAAAGGAACCTGGGTCAAGGAGTTTGAGAAGAAAGATACTCATGATGCTCCCTTCAGAGTGAGTCCTGACAAAACAGTCACCGTGGACATGATGGTGCGTGATGACAAGGATGCTAAATTCAATTACTATGAGAACGAAGACCTGCAGGTGCTTGAGATGCTCTACAAAGGAGAGGACTTATCCATGCTTGTCCTGCTTCCTAAAGATGAAGACTTATTAAAACTTGAAGAATCTCTAACAATTGAAAAACTAAATGAATGGAAAAATGGACTTATGGAAAGACAAATGGATGTATACCTGCCTAAGTTTACTTTTGAGACCAAATACTTTATGGCAGAAACCTTGAGTGAGATGGGTATGCCCCTCGCATTCACACCATTTGAAGCAGACTTTTCAGGCATGACTGGGTCTAGAGGTTTGTTTATTAGCCAAGTGATACACCAAGCCTTTGTAGATGTGAATGAGGAGGGCACAGAAGCAGCAGCAGCAACCGTAGTTATTATGGAATTGTCTGCAGGACCAATGAATAATTTCAGAGCAGACCACCCATTCATCTTCATAATCCAGGAAAGAGAAACAGGAAACATATTATTCATGGGAAGGGTTGTTGATCCGACAGCTGAGTGATTAACTAGATTAACCAACAACTTCAAAAACTATTTTATTTCCCTTTATATCATAGGCCTGGATATCTTTTTCTCTGTAAGGACTCTTTATTATTAAGTGCACCATGCCTCTTTTTGAGAAAAACCTTAAATCTGCTCCACTGGGCTTGTTGCTAGGTCCTGGGTGGCTGTGCACACTGCCTACTATTCTGCTGGTTATTGGAAAGTTTATTTTTGAGAGGGTTGAGTGCTCATTGGCAAAGTATTCCTGGTATGCAAGACCATAAATCCTTAATACTTTCTTTCTTTGCCTGCCTTCAAGGAATGCAATAAACTCTTTAGGAGAGGTCATTTGGGCTAATTCAAGGATTCCATCTACTACTTCTTTTTCTATCACGATTTTTTCATAATCAAATTTTTCTAGTTCAAATACATGCTTAAGCCAGTTGCCAATTTTTTTTATGAGCTGCATAGTAAGATGGGAGTTGTAATAGTTAATATAGTTATTCATTTATTCAAAACATTTAAAAAAAGTGTAATCAAGGCATCTGTTAGAATGAAAAAAACTCTTAGTATAATCATCATACTTCTCATTTGTTTCTTAATACTCCCTTCTGCTCTAGCAGATGGAGGCTTTTTTATTAAAATTCATGACGAAGATATTTGGCGTCTTTTTGATGAGGAGCAGCAGTTCTGTGCTATTAATTATAAGGATGGGGTCCAGCACATGATTCTTACTATTGATACAGCAGAGAAGGTGCAAGGCGACCAGGCTGTTTGGATTTTCCCAGTGCCAGCAGACCCTAAACAAGTTGATATCAATATTCTTAAGGGTTTTCCTGAGCTTTTTGGCAAAGACCTTGAAAGGCTTGCTGAGAACTCTATTTCCCAGGCATACACGCTCATGTCTATAAGCCAGATTTACCCCTTTCCCTTTGCTTATTTTGGCACTTTAAGCCCCGGAGCTTTTAGAGCAGGCTCAATGGAAAAGTCTTTAGATGCTGAGGGAGTCACTGTTTATGAAAGAATTGAAAAGATGGGCTTGACAACAGAGTTAGTGGGTGCTCTTGATAGTCAGTCTCTAGAAAATTACTTAACAAGCAAGGACTTAAAGTTACCGCCTGAGTTCACCTTAATCCTGGATGAATACATTGGTAAGCATTATGTGTTTGTGATAACCTGGATATCTGATGTTCATGAGTTTAGAAATTCACAGGCAGATGTTGAATATGATTATTATTATCGGAGGAGAACAGGCAACACAGTAGGGGTTTTTATCTCATTCCCTACTCCAAAAATCTATTATCCTTTAAAACCAACCTCTGTTTACGGTGACACAGTTGTGCCTGCTGTTATCTATGTCATGGGTTATGTCCAGCCAGAGCTTTACAAAGAGATAAAGGCAGACTCAGAGATAACCTTTTTTTCTGAGAGCACTCACAAGGCGCCTAAGGATTTAAAGGATTTTTATTCTGGTTATAGCCTTCCAGCCATATCCAGCCGCGAATCAAATTATTATATATCCAACCTTGAATACACCAAGGTAAAGATAAGTGCTCCTTCAAATGCTTTAATCCAAGACTTATGGTTTAAGAATGAGGTTCCAAACAAGGTAGTTGTTTATGAGAGCCTGATAAATAGGATTATTTGGTGGGGATTAATAATTTTCATTTTTATCTCATGTCTTTCAAGCTTGTTAGCTGGTATCATTGTGTTTAGGAATGATAATCCTCATCTGTTCAAGTTTGCTTTGTTTGGTTTGTTCAACTTTTTAACCCTTGTAGGAGTCTGGATTGCTGCTTATATTAAAGGTGTGGACCATGCCTTTACAGAGAGAAAACAAGCAGTTTATCAAAGAATAAAACTAGAAGGCAGGCAAAAAACAGCAATAGCAATACCTTTAAGCATAATCATAGTTATAACCCTTTTAATCCCTGTTTCAATACTATTGCAATTACAAGACATAATTTTCCCACTCTTATTCTCATTGTTTGTTGGGTTTATTTTCTTTCCTTTCATAATCTTTGTACCTCTCATACTCTGGGGATATTACAAGCACAAAAAGGTTCTTGTATTTAACTTAGTGTTTTCAGGAATGTTTTTGGTGTTGCTAATACTGTCACGAATCATTCTTGCGATATTTATTTAAAACTCTGCTATTTCCATTCTTTCACTTGAAAAATGAACTATTATAATGAAATCTCAAAGGGCTATCATGAGCTTCATGGTGAGGAACAATTAAGAAAAGCAAAGATTATTCATAGCAGGCTTGACCTTAAGAAAACTGATAAACTCTTGGATGTTGGGTGCGGAAACGGCTCTTATTTAAATCTATTTAACTGCGAAGTTACTGGTATTGACCCTTCTAAAGAACTAGTTAAACAATACAAAGGAAAGCACAAGTTAATGGTTGGGAAAGCTGAAAAACTTAACTGGCCTGACAACACTTTCGACATTGTTATAAGCATAACAGCAATACACAACTTTAAAAACATAGAGAAATGGTTAAAAGAAATTAGACGAGTAGGAAAAAAGAGATTTGTTTTTTCAATCCTAAAAAGAACTCAACAATTTGAACTAATTGAAAAACTAATTAATGAATTATTTGAGATTGATGAGATATTAATCGAAGACAAAGATTTAATATTTTTTTGCAAAAAGGGCTCGTAGCTTAGTAGTAAAGCACTGCCTTCGCACGGCAGAGACCACGGGCGCGATTCCCGTCGAGTCCATGGGACTGTAGTGTAGTTTGGAACAACAAAAACCTCAGTTTTTGAGGTTTCTTGCAGCAACTATCATCCATGGTTCGGGGCCATGTGACCGGGGTTCGAATCCTCGCAGTCCCATTTCAATAAACTTTAAATACTCCTTTTTCCAGAATATACATTAATGATTTGGGAAATAATAAAGAGGAGAGATTTGTATCGTAGTGTGCTGGTGAGTGTGAGGGCGCCTATTATTGTTCTTGGGCAAGAAGAGGTTAGGGATAATGTGGGTGTTGTTCATTGGCACATGCCTGCTAGTCTTGAGCCTGTGAAGTATGCTATCAGTGTTAGGAGTGATGATAGTATTAAGAACATGATTAGCAGGGCTGGTAATTTTGTGGTTAATTTTGTGGGTTATGAGTATAGGAATCATGTGCTTGCTTGTGAGAATGAGGATGGCTTGTTTGTTGACATCTTTGAGTTTCTGGGTTTTACTAAGAAGAATTCTATTATTATTGAAAGTCCTAGGATTAAGGAAGCCAAGGTTTTTCTTGAGTGCGAGGTTGAGCAGGAGTTTGACAGTGGCGACCATACTATTTTCATTGGCAAGGTTGTTGGTCCTTAATCAAAACCTTTATATATTATCTGTGGTGTCTTTTTGTTTATTATCTTGGATATTTTCAACTAATAAGGTGATGGTGATATAAATGATTGATGTGGATAAGATTAAAACTAAAAAGGATGAGGAGATTGAGAAGTTAGTTGCTAATCTGCGTAAGAACAAGCTTGCTTCTTCTGATTCAGAGGCTAGGAGGATGGCTGAGGAAATGCTCTCTACTAGTAAGAAGGTGTCTGAGGATTTTGCTGAGAGAGAAAAAAGGATTTTTGGTGAGGATAAAAAGAGTGTTGAGGTTGAGCTTGCTCAGAAACGAGTTGCAGAGATAAGCTCTAATATTGCTAGGGGCAAGGCTGATGTTAGGATTGATGTTGAGGGTGTTGATGTTACTAAGCCTTTGAAAGATATTGTTAAAGAGCAAGAGGAACCTATTGAGAGAGAGGATGACGAGATAGCTGTTGATGTAACACCAACACGTGAAGAAGAGGTTAGCGAGGAGCCTGCTGAGCTAGAAGCTGAGGTTGAGTTTGAGAAGCCAGAGCTAGAAGCTGAGGAGACCGAGGAAGGACTTGAAGTTCCTGAGCCTGAGGTTCCTGAAACTCCAGAACCAGAGATTCCTGAGGCACCTGAACATCATGCAGGACCTGAAGCTCCTGAGCCTCTAGAGCCTGAGAGTGAGGATGAAATTCCCGAGCCTCCTTATCCTGAGGAGAAAGAGGGTTTTTGGGTTCATGAGCCAGAGCCTATAAGAGAAGTAGAGCCAGAACTTGAAGAAGATTTAGAAGAAAAAGATGAAGAACCAGAAGAGGATATTGATGAATCTGTGCTTGAATCAGAGGAACCTGAACCTGAGGAAGAGCCTGAGGAGAAACCCGATTATGGTGACGAAGGTATTGAGGATCAAACTGTTGGTGAGGATGAGGCAACTGAAGAGCCAGAGGAATCTGAGCCTAAAGAGCCTTCTGAAGAATTTGGTGATGAAGAAGAGCCTGATGTTAAGATTAAGGAACTGGATGAGAGTGATAAGCCTAAGAAGAGTGATGAGCAGAGAAAAAAAGAGATTGAGAAGATGCCTGAGTCAAAGGTTGACTTGAGCAAGGTTTTTAAGTCCAGCAAATAAATAATTATTTTTTTTTGCAATATTTAAGTTCTATATTGAAAATAATAATATAACTACTATTTAGTGGTTAAAAAAGCGAAAAGTATTTAAATGATAAAGTACATTATACGTAAGAAGGGGGATTAAACATGAACAAAAAACCAACACTCATTTTTTTATTTGTAATCTTTGTTTTAATATTTGCAAACCTAGCCAGTGCAGTAATCTTTGACATAGAAAAAGCAAGAGAAGAAGAATGGGAGCGCTTTGAAGCTTACAAAGAAGATTACATAAAATATCATGACTTAGAAGCATTCTCAGAATACGTGAGTGAGAGAAACCTGGTAATGAACTTTGGGTTCTATGGACCAGATTATTATTATATACCACCTGATGTTCTAAGAGCAAAGTATAATCCTCCATTACAAGGAGAGTTCTACCAGACACCAACACGGGGCTATGGTTCAAGCCTAGACCAACCATCAGCAGTCAAATACCACGGAGACATTGTGAATGGAAAGTACACAGGCTATATCCCAAGCAGTTTAAATGGTGTATACTTTGATCATCCACATATCAATGGAGCACCAAGACAACTAACCCTAAGCTACCCAGACCCGTACAACTCATACTATGGGGGTTATGGAGGTTATTATGGTAGCTATGGCAACTATGACAGCTACGGGAGCTATGGTGGTTATGATGGCTATGATTACTATGGGGGTTATGATAGCTATGGGAGTTATGGCAACTATGGCGGCTACAGTAACTACGTAGGATATGGTAACTATGGGGGCTACAATAGTTATGGCGGATACGGATACTATGGAGGCTATGGTGGTTATGGTGGCTATGGTTACTATGATTATGACTTAAACGATATCTATTCAGACCAACCAAGAGCATATGCAAGAATATCAGACCCACTCAGCAATGGGTTTTATATTGTGGGTTATTACTAATACAGGTGAAAAAATGATAAATGTTGACCTTGTTCAACAACTTGAAGGAATAAAGCAAGCTTACATTAAAAAAGAAGAAGATTATATAAGAGAACAAAATATACCCTCTTCAGCTGTGGAAGATAGAGATACTATAATGAAAATAAGAAAAAATTATTTTGAATATTCTATCTTTCTTTCTGATGTAGCAAAGGAGCGAGGTCTTCCTAAAGCTGATGTGGAGAAAGCTATTGAATCTCTATCCATTTTTCAAACAGGAGATGATGAAAATACTCAAAGAAAAAAAATGCAAAAGCATCTTAAGACTATGGCTTATCTAATAACAACAGATTTTCCTGAAATAGATACAGAATCTGATAATTGGAGAAACTGGGTTTTTCATGAGAATGATACCAGATCAGATCTTTGTGCTGTTGTAAAGCAAGCTTGCGGAAATGTAAATTGCAGTGTTTCAACAACTGACATTGATGAGCAGCCTTCATTTGGCTCAGGAAAACTAGATAAATTTGGTTTTTGGGAAAAGCCATGCTATATTTGTGCAAGAGAGTTTGAAAAAAAACATCCTGAAATGGGTGAATGCTGGCCTTATGCTAGAAAAGAAAATAAAAATGAAAATTAAAAATGGATTAAAAAAAGGATTAACAATTTTTGGAATAAGTAGTATTCTATCATTTCCATTAAATTACTGTAAAAAAACACCAGATGCAAGTTTAGAGCAAAAGGTGAAACCTGAACTACCAATTGTTGTTTATGTTGATACAGAATCAATGTCAGAAGAATCGTTTTATAATTATGTAGGTGTGTTAAGAGAACTAGATGCACAAGCAAAAACAGTTGGTGTGAACTTGATATGGGATATAGAAAGATCTAATAAACTGGGTCCTGACTACCTCTTTGGCAGTGAATATCTTCTTTCAGAAGATTGGTATATAGATTATCCGGGAATGATAAGTAAAGGAGGTAGGGGTTTCATAAAAATAGACGCTAATATTTGGTCTGAAAAAGAAAAAGGCATTGTTCTGGGGCGTTTATTCATGAAACAAATTATTGGTGAAAGTGATGACTCTAGTGACTTAACATATAAAATGCCAGGACACCGTCCTCCTGAAACAAAACTCTCAGAAAAAGAACTTTACAGACTAGCTGAGAAGTACGGGACAGTAAAAATAAAATGAACAAAAAAATATTTTTTTTAACAGGTGCATTACTTATAATCTTCTTAATTAGTTTTTCAACTGCCAATGCTTATACTTATAAATATATCAATCCTTATTTATATCCTTACACAAATACATACGCCTCTTATTCAACCCCTGATCCATACATATATCATCGAGTTGACACATACCCTGTTTATCACTACTATGAAGATGATAGCAATCTTCCATTAGTAACAGGACCCTTTCCAAGGTATTATCTGGCTCACCAAGACTTAGGAGATATTGAATTTCTGCACGATGACTTTAATCATTTTGACGAGTTTATAGGGTATAAAGACCTAGATATCTATTATCCAAACACAGGAGAGATACATATCTTAAGAAATCCTAATGCAAGAGAACCAAACTGGGACTTAAGTCACATACCTGAAGGCATGAAAACCTTTGGAGAGCATGTGCATGGCTGGATACCTGACTATGGATACTATGTAAAGCACTATAACCATGAGCATGAATGGGAGATGGAATATGATTATGATTATTACGGTTACTTCACACCATACCTAGCATACAGAACCACACCTTATCAAAGACCAAGCTGCCAATCAATAAGTGCATGCCAGTATAGGTATTGTTCTAGCTGTTATGGATGAAAAAGGAATAAAAAATGAGTTCACGACCAAGAATCGCTTTAGGATATGAAAGATTAGCACTTGAACTAGAGCATTACATAGAAGACTATGTGCCACAAAACAAAATAGAACCTATAAGTGCGTTTGCTTTTGTTCCATTGCTTCAAAAACAAGATGCTCAAGATTTACTAAAATCCTTTAAAGCAGATACATTAGAAGAACATCTAAAGAATCCTGAGTCAGGACTTGAGATAGTAAAAAAGATAAAAGAAAAAACATACCTACACGAAGCAATTATAAATTATTTTGAACAAGGAGAATACAAAGATGCAATGAAACTACGACTTGGAGTAGTAGGCTACTGTCCTCCTGCCAAGTTTGATGTGAAAAAAGCAGAAGCACTAGTCAACCAAGGATATAACCGAGTAGTTGCTGACTTTCCTGACACTGAAAATACAGTTGTTTCTGGCCTTACCAATGTGGGTGTTCTAAAAATTGCTTATGAACAAGCCAAGAGAAGAGGCTGGAGAACAGCAGGAGTTGCTTGTGAAAAAGTTTATGAGTTCCAAGATAATTGGTTCCCTGTAGATGAAAAACCAGTAATTATTGGAGAGAACTGGGGTGATGAGAGTCAGACTTTTTTAGAGACCATAGATGTCTTACTTAGAGTTGGAGGCGGAATTCAATCAATAAGAGAAGCTATTCAAACCAGAGCAATGGGAAAACCTGTTTATGAATATGAATTAGAAAAAATTGAATAAGGATTACTTACTCCCCTCCATAAATCTCTGCATCTCATCAACGAATTCTTTTGCTTGTTCAAAATATTCATCGTACTGTGATCCGCTTATCTCAGCTATTTGCCCATGAAGAATAATCCTTGATACATGATAGAATTTCTTCATAGTATTAGCATACTTCTCTTGCAACAAGCCTCGCTTAACCATTTTCTCATCTAGCATATCAGCCACATGGCTAGGACTAGGAGGAACCTCATTCAGTTTCATAAGAGCAGCATGAGCAGCATCAATAACAGCCCAGTAAAGATCCAGTACTGCCTGCTTTATATGCCACTTAGAATTATGCAAAGTAATAGGGGCTTTATTAAAATAATTCCACATGCTCTCAGAACTAGGCCTAATCCTTCCCTGGAAAAGCAATATCTGTAAAGGCTCAAAAAAGCCTGAGTCAATAATAGGAACCCCATCTCTTAAAATATTAATAGCAACAGGGTCACCTGCTCTTACATACTCCCAGAAACTAGTGAACTTCAAAGTCGTGACATGCAGCTTTTTAGGACTAACATCAGCAATAATCTTATTAATGATTAATCTATAAGCCTGAACAAACTCTCTATCAATAATAATGCTTACATCATCAACTATCACAAGCAAATCAACATCTCCTTTGCTCTCCTGCTTCTTCCTAGCAGTGCTGCCAAAAAGAACGATTGCCTTTATAAACTTTGCAAACTCTTGGTAAACCTTTTTACTAAAATCATAAGCAATGTTAATTACTTCCTTTGAATAGCTCTCAGAAACCTGCTTTCTCCTCTTTTGTATGTCAAACTCCACTTAAGAGCTCACCCCTTTTTATTCCTCTTAGATATTGTTGTTATCTTTCTTTTATTAACTTTTTGCTTTTTTAAGGGGACTCCGGTGCTTTTTTGCACTAGGAGTCACCTGCCTTTTGCGAACTTTTGGGAGCGAACGAAGTGAGCGGGCGAAAAGTTCACTCCATCGGCACCTCTGACCATAATCTCCACTCATTACTAGGAGCATAAGCACCAACAATGTAGGTTGAAGGGTTGTGATAACCAAAGTGTTGTTCATGCACACTCCTAAAAGTAGGCGCTCTTGTAGTGGTATATATGGGAGAGCCCATTAATGCCCATGTATCAGGCATAGTGGTTGTAGGATTATAACTGCCTGCTTCTACAATAAAGTCTTTTAAACCTGCTTCTTCCATGTTCTTAATAAACTCTTTCATAGGAACATTGCCTTGGCCAGGGGTTAGGTGCTCATCATCAAAACCAAAATTATCAGTTAAGTGAATATGACCAAGCACTCCTTCTTTTGCAAGTTTCTTAGTCTCTTCTAACAACCACTTGTTAAAACGCTTTTCCCTTTGTGCAGGGGTCTCATCATCTCTAGCCTCAAAGTACTGTCTCCACATATTGTAATGACCAATATCAATAGTTGCTTTGATATGCTCCTTGGCTTTCTTTTTTGCCTCTTCTTCTGAGTACCCCTCTCTTCTTAACTGCTCTTGCATCTTCTTCCTAGACTCCTTGACCAGCTCTCTTATCTCATCAGGATGACTGCCGTACTGCTCAGGCCTCCAGTTCTCAGGAGCAACAAAGATGGGCTCATTCAACTCCTTTCTGTGCTGGTCAGTGTAGATCATGGCTTTCCTGCCAGCATCTGCAATGGTCTGAGCAACCTTGTGCTTACCATAATCTTTTATAGTCTGCATCCTTCTCATCTGGTCAAGGGCTTCTTTTGCATCTGCATCAGCTGCCGCAGAGGCTTCGTGGATGTGGCGCATGTTATCAGTTTGTTTTTTAATCACTTGTTTTAAGTATTCTGATGGTAGCATGTTCTTAGGAGGAGCTAGATTACCTAAGTAGTGTCTAAGTGTATCATCCTGCGTCATGATTTTCCATTTCTCTTCTTCAGGAATATTCTTTTCTAGTTTTTCATAGAAATTCAGTACCTTTTTAGCTGCATCCCTTATTTCTCTTGAATTCTCATAATCTCTTGCATAGAACAAAGAGCTCCCTTTTGCCCGTAAAACCTTAGCAGCCATCTGGGTTTTAAAGAACAACAGCTCAGGAGCAATCTTTTCACCTGTCTTTTCTTCTAATTTCTTAGCTTGTTCTATAAAATCAGTGTATCTCACAGGCTTGACCTTGAAATTGGTATTATCCTTGTTCCATATAGGAACTCTGTCAAATAATCTTTCTGCTTTATCCTCCTTTAGAATCCATTCTTTCTTGATTAGACCACCATTCACATCAACCCAATCATCAGCAGCAATTTTTTCACCAGTCTCAGAGTCAACTGCTCCAACAAGCTTTCTACCAAGAACCTCTTCATAACTCTTAGCTGTGTGAAAGTCAGGTTCATAAACAAGATAATCCTTTCTAACAGCATTAATGTTTCCTGTCTGAGAATCAACCACTATTACAGGGGCTTTTTCTTCTTCCTCTTTGTAGCCCTTAAACAATTTCTCTCCTGTTCTCTCTTGAATATCAGACAGGGGTCTGCTCCACTCACTTGTATGGAAAACAACAGCTCCTCCTTTAGTAGCCTCACCAGCAAAATGAATAGCTCTCTCAATCTCCTTGATAGCCATCTGCCTTGCCTGGTCACTAAAACCTTGCTCTCCAAGCCCAGCCAAGCTCTGAGAATGAACAGGAGCATGCACACTGGTCTTTATCTCATTAATCTCAGCCAAAGCCCTCATATCCTGTCTCTCCTTGGTACCAAAGGCCTCTGGGCTTGGCCTCTGAGAATCACTCTTACCAGCACCCATGAACTCGAACTCAATCCTGCTAGCTCCTTCACGAATCTTAGCACTAAAAGCTTGGAGTTGGTTCATCATAGGATTAGTGCCAGTACCTATTTCCTGAGGTCCAAGACTACTAGTCTCTAAGGGTTGGCCTTCTTCAGGAGGAATATCAGCTGGCTCTATTTCTCCATAATCCCTGTCAAGGGCATGATAGTATTCTCCGAATATCATGGATGATAATCACCTAGTCCTTTTTTTTCTCTTTCACGAAGCGCCCTATTAATTCTGTCTATCTGCTCAAGCTCACGCTTCATGTAATCAGAGGCGTCCTTGTTCCTGTAAAACTCATCTCTCTGCAATTTTTCAGTATGATACTGAATAGTGTCAATAAAGCTTCTTTCTGAAGGAGTAAGCGTTCTCTCAGCTGCTTCCCTAGCAATCGTTTCAAGCCTGCTCAACACATTGTAATTAGTGAGCTCATAAAATGAGGGAGCACCCTGCATTACTGCTTCAACAGCTTCTATATATCCACGGCGCTGCTCAGGCACCTCTCTTACTCTGCCCTTTCTCTCCTCTTCCTCAATGGTTTCCTCAAGAGTAGCTGCTTCTGCCTCTCTTCTTCTCCGAAGCTCTTCTAGTTCTTCAAACCTCTGTTTTTCTTCAAGAGCAAGCTCCTCTATTTTTTCCTCAATCTCTTTTCTTGCCTCTTCTATCTCTCTTCTTCCCTTCTTCTCAAGCTGCTCTAACTCTTTTCTCTTCTCCTCAAGCTCCTTTTTCTTATCATCTAACTCTTTACGCTTATCTTCTTCAAACTCTACAAGTTGCTTAATCTTCTCCTCTGCACTAATACTTTCATCATCGGTTAGTACCATAAAACAAAGTATTCTTTTAGTATTTTTAAACCTTACCAGCTCAGCATTCCATGAGCCTTTTTATAATTCTTAAACATCGCGTAGAGTTCAATAGCCACTGATTTCTGAGCATCCTTAGGGCTGCCCTTAAGCTTTGCTTCTCTACCACCAAAGGAAGGTGTGAATATTGAGAATATCTCTCCGAACCCTTTGAACACAGCAATGAATGGCTCAAACATGCTGCCGGCCAATGCAAAATCAAGTGACTTCTTTTTCTTTTTCTTAGCAGCCTCCTCTGCTCTTCTCTTCTCCTCAAACTCTTTCTCGCCTGCCTCCCAAAGATATTTTTCAAGCTCTTCTCCAAGAGCATCCATAGCTGCTTTTACACTATCATCAACCATGCCTAAGAGCATCATGTCTTCTTCTCTTTTTAAGTTCTTATAAGCCTTTATATGGTCTTTTGTCCAAGCATATCCTCTAAGAGTGACCTCTACTCTTCCAAAATGAATAGGCCCTCTATGAGCATACTGGTCTTGGTGAAAACTCATCTCAGGTCTGGTCCTGTACCTAAACGTTGCTAGAATAGTTGGGTGGTAAGCAGTCTTGCTGGGCTTGTGAAGCAACAGTTCAATCTCAATAATACTTGTTTCAAAAGCACTTATAATATCAGGGCTCTCAACATGCTCCTGCCTCATCTGCATCCTAGCAATATTCCTAAGATAAGGCTTAACCCAACTCATATACATCTTAATAACATTCCAGTGCTGGCGCAAATATTTAAGTGTGAAAACCCTTCTGTTCTCAAGCTCTTTATCAGTTCTGAGTTTCCAATTAACAAAGGCATAAAGCTTTCTTCTAAGAACTTGCTTAACATTCTTATTAAACTTAAGAGCATCAACTTTCTTATCAATCTCATCCAAGCTATAAACATGAGTGTTAAAGAACAGGTCTGGTAGGATAGTAAAGCCTACCTGCTGTGCAAGGTGATAGATGCTTCCTGGCTGCACCTGACCACCGCGATTCTCAACCAGGTCTGTGTATTCTCCTTTAAGTGCAACATCAGCAGCCTTTACCTTGCCCCACTTCCTTCTTGGCTCAAGCTTTTCATCAAGAACCCTGAGTTCTCTAACAAGCTGGAACAACTGCTTAATCATCTCAGACATACCCTTGAAATACTGGCTAGCTCTGTCCTGCTGTATGCCCATTCTTGACTGAGCAGCTCCCCAGAAAGCACTTTGCTCACTAGCACTAAAAACATCTGTTAGCTTCTCAACATGAGGAAAAGAACTCTCCTGCCTCATATAGTTAAGCAGCCAGTAATAAGTCTCCTCAATACTCACCTTGGAAACAGAAGCCTCAACCACAAGCCTGTACCTCTTATAAGGATCAGGATAACCTGTTTTCTGATAAGCAGCGAACCCAGGCTCATTAGCTGCTTGTATATTCACCTCTTCAGTTACCTCCATATCAGCATCATCAGCACTAATCTCTCCTTGAGTAGGGTCATAGGTGCCTTGCTCATTCTTCCTATACTTACCCAAAGCACTCTTCTTAATAAAGCCGTGTTTTACCAATAATTTACCCCAGTCATCAATCATCATTTTTTTCTTCTCTTATACTTAATTTGTTTATTTATAAATCTTACCTAATAATTTAAGTTTAAGTTCAAAAAATAGTGCCGGCTCGGGCACGCTTATAATGTCGAGGGCTCCACCTCCCCGTAGGGGGCAACCCCCTATTCCGCTAAACTTTTCGCCCACTCACTTCGTTCGCTCCCAAAAGTTTGCAAAAGGCAAGCGGTTCCTAGTCCCAAAACGGACCGGAACCCCTTGTAGGGGACTAAGCACACGTCTTTGTGTGCGCATGTCGCCTTTTTTAGTCAAGTATCAAAAATGCTTTGCATTTTTGGACTTACAAAAAGCTATGCTTTTTGATAAGTTTTTATAGTGAGCGTAGCGAACGGGGAAAAACTTGCGCAAATTGGCACTACTATTTTTTGAACTTTTAAATGAAATAATTATCTATGATGCGGATGCCTCTTCCTCCGCTCCTGCAAAGCCTTGATATGACTAATCTTTATGTTAAGTAACTTATTAAGATCAGTGGTTAACTCCTCAAGGATAAGGCTGATGTGTTCTCCTCCTAGGAAGTGAGGCACAACCACATAGTCTGCTCCTTTATTGTAAAGCTCAAGAGCGTCTTCTGCATCATAACTCGTAACAATGATAGTAGCCTCAGGGTTAATCTCTCTCACCTTTTTTATGAGTAGCATACTGTCGTGATGGTTTGGGACTGTGCTTATAACTAGTTCTGCTTCTTCAAGTCTAAGCCTCTTAATAATCTCAATATCTCCTATGTCTCCGTAGATACAAGGCACTTTCTTCTTTATTAGGTGTTTTATGATGTCAGGGTTTAAATCAACTACTACCACGTTCTTTTTCAGCATGTGAAGTTTCTTTAATATGCTGTACCCAATCCTGTCATAACCCACTAATACGACTTTGTGCTCTGCTCCTTCTTCTAAGTAGCTTATTAATTCCTTGTTATGCTTGCTTAACTTGTCAAAGATAGTAAGTTTTTTTCCAAACCACTGATATAGCTTGTCATCAAACTTTATGATATAAGCTGTTAAGCCAATAGTGATGATTGCTACAAGTATGGTCAAACTGAAAATCTCAGAATTGATATGACCCTGGTTAAAACCAAAGGCTACTATGATAAGACTGAACTCTGATATCTGAGCCAAACTAATACTTGTCAAAAAGGCTGTTCTCTTCTTATATCCAAACAAGGCAAGCAAGAATAGGGTGAGCAAGGGAAGGATAATAAGGGTTAAGCCGAGCATCACACCCAAGGGAAGAAGAATACTGCTTATACTCACAGGTATTAATTCTAAGCCTATACTAACAAAAAAGATTACTGCAAAGAAATCCTTTAAACCCTTAACCTGGCCTATTATCTCAAGGTTGTAAGGCAAGCTGCCTAAGAGTAAGCCTGCAATAAAAGCACCTATTACTATGCTAAAACCAATGTAGTGATAGATGATTGCAAAAACAAACATAGCCATGATTGAGAGGATGAATAACAATTCATCATTCTTAGCAGCAAACTTGAAAACACTTATGAAGATTAATTTTGCAAGGAACAAGCCTAGTAAAAAGATAATAACTCCTTTCACAAACATGAGTATGATAGGACCTAGGGTGAAGTGACCAATACTGTTAAGCATGCTAAGAGCAACAATGGCAACTATGTCCTGCATTAAGAGCATGCCAATGATTATCCTGCCGTGCAAGGTGTCAAGCTCATTCTTATCTGAGAGTAGCTTAATAATCACAAGCGTGCTTGAGAACATAAGGATTAAACCAATATATATGCTTGTAAGGTTATCATAGTTAAGGAAGAGCTTGAAAGCAACATAACTAGCACCAAATAATAAGCCCATGTGCATGAGAGCGCCAACAGTAGCCACATTACCAATATCTTTTAATTTCTTAAGATTAAGCTCAAGACCAACACTGAACAACAAGAAGGCTATTCCTATCTCTGAGAGAGCAGCAATAATTGAACGTTCTGTGATTAAACCGAGCACAGGCCCAAGAATAATACCAACAATGATATAAGCAGGGATTAAAGGCTGTTTTAATACACGAGCAAGATAAGCCCCAATAGCAGCAATAATAATGATAATCCCAATACTAAAAAAGATTGGTTCCAAAGTGATTACCTCTTTTTTGATTTTATTTTATCTTATGTTATTTCTTTCCTTTCCCTCGTATATAAATTTTATTCTTCTGCGCAGTGGTTCCACATGAATTGGAAAAATTTTCTATAACCGTCTGCTAGTCTTCTGCTTTTCATAACGAACTGTATTGGTTCTTCATACAGCTGTCCTGGTTTAACACCTACAAATGTAACCACATAGTCTCCGAATATGTCAACTGCTGTGGGGCTTGAGTATTGCTTAGGTAAAAATTTGTATGGCTTTCCAACAACCTTTAGTATTTCTGGCTTTTGTTCTTTTACCTCATAATCAAACAAATGCATAAACTTTATTCCTGCCTTCTTTCTTTCTCTATTAAATCTTGGCAAGAAGTGTTTTAGTCTTGGGTCAAGCCAGAATGCTTTTGCTCCTATGAAGTAAACTGTTTCTTTTGTTTTCAAAATGTCTTGAAGATAATTTTTGAACCCTTCAATTCCTTTGTAGAGATATGCTTCTTCTTTTTCTTCTACTGCTTCATACTTGGCCTGCATTTCAGAAAGGACTTTGTTCACCCTTTCTTCTTTTTCTTTTAATAATTCAAGCAGTCTTCTTGGATTTATGGCTCTGAAGTTCTTCTCTCCTTTTACAAATACTTCTGAAGCCAGGCCTTTTTCTATGAGTTTGCTTAGAGAATCATAAACATTTCTTCTGTGAACCTTTGATTTTAGAGAAATATCTTGTACAGAAGCTTCTCCTGTGTGCAGCAAGGCTTCATACACTCTTGCCTCGTTTGGGCTTAGACCTAGTTCTCTGAGCAGTTCCTCGTACATACTGCTTTTCCTGCTTTTTTTATATATAAAACTTATTGTTTTGGTGGTATTTACCACCGCCAAGATTTATATAGTTGCTATGATATACTACTACTATTGAGTGAATAAAATTCATGCTACCTTTTTTGGCAGAAACTGATACTAAAACAAAATAGCGATAGCTATACAAAAAGGAGGGAGAAAAAATGAAACTTGAAAAGATTATTGATGGAACAAAGAAAGTGCTTAAGGGAATTGGTCTAACAGGGTTAGGTTTAATATTATATGGAAAGGTAGCAAATGCAGATTTCTTTGACGGTTGCAGACCACCAGATAAATATCATCTCCAGATTGATATGAGGTATGACGGTGAAAAAACAATGGCCATTCCTAAGCTGTTTGGGAAAAAAGTGTATGGGTTTACAGCAACCAATCTAAACAGTGATAAATTAAGACCTTATCTTGGTATAGGTCCAATAATAAAGACCTTGGATGGAAAACTACACCTAATGCCAACCCTGGAGTTTGATACAGGCACAAAGAAATTTAATTTTACAAACTATGCCACAGGTATTTTAGGCAAGGGAAAAGTTAACATTGATAACGTCACAACTCTAACACACGACGGCAAGATAAAAAGTGACATAAGTGCGGGAATAGATATCTATAAAGGCCTAAGAGTAGGAGCACTCAAATCATTGACAAGCAAAGATGCAGCTCTAAGAATCTGGTATAACCCACCCAGTGTAAAATATATTCTTGGATTAAAAATTGCCCAAGATAAAGTAATGCTAAATGGGAGAATACACTTTTAAATAGAAAAAGAGTTAGTGTTTAACATTTTTAGTCTACAGTTCTATTTAAGAAGTATATTCTTTTACCTTTTTTCCTTCTGCTATGTGTTGTTCACAAGTGTAATTTGATGAAATTTTCCTCATAACACCAATTTTTATTTTATCACAAATAGATACTGCGCCTCCGGTACCAGATATAATAAAGGTATCTGGAGAATGAGCTTGTATCTTTATTATGATTTCACTTGTTTTTTGGGGTATATCATCCTCTCTATTTATAAAAGCAACAGTGTGGCTAATATTTTGAAATAATTTATTTATTTCGCCTGTTAATTCATCAATTGTTGGAACTCTCTCTAAAATATTTCCTATATATTTACCAAAAAGACCGTTCGCAACAAAAAAAGCAATATGTAAACCTTGTTTTTTATATTTCTTGATTATTTTTTCTTTTAAGGGTTCAACATCTTTATTTTCTTTTTCTAATTTTCTTAAAGTTAGCCCTAATTGAAATAAAATACGCAAATCTTTGTCCTTTATATAGAATTTAAAAAAGACCCACTCCCCTTTCTTACGTTGTTCTTTTGCAATCTCGATGGTTTTCGAATCCTGTATAAAAGCGATGTTTTTGTCTTTGAATTTCTTAACAAACTGCTTTAATTTTTCTTCACTCCATTCTAATAAACCTTTTGTTGCCCCTTTAGAAACACTTGCAATTGGATCTTTTTCAGAAGACATCTCCATATTTCTCTAAAAAGGAAGAAATACTTAAGGAGTTATTATCTAGGATTATTGTGCTTCCGGGATAAATAAACATATTATCTAATCTAACTGGTTCTTCAGTATATTTATCTAAGAATTTCTCTCCATTCTTTTTTAGAACAAAAATCCCATCAGACTTGTATCCTAACTTTTTAAGTAAGTTAACCTTTACTTCATTTGGCATATCTCGAATGGAGATTAGTTCGGTCATATATAAACCCCTTGGTATTTTGGATATTTAAATTTTATTATTTCTTCCTTTTGTTTAAAGATGGAAAGCTCATTTGATTTAAATATTTTCCTCTTTCTCGTCGAAAAATTTCCGGAAAATGTGTAAACTACTTCAACCTCAACACATCCAGGTTCCTAGGAGCAATGGTTTCGACTCTTGCGCCCTTATGAACACTCCTAGCCAAATCCAAGCACTTGCTGCTCTCACCATGCACAACAATAACTCTTTTGGGTTTTGGATTGCAGTGATTTATAAAACTCATTAATTCTCGTCTATCACTATGACCTGTTATCTCTAGTTTCTCAATATCCATTTTTATCTCGTAAGTTTCCACTTTGTTGCCTTTCTGGAAATTAATCTCTCGCTCTCCACGCTGAATCCTTCTCCCAAGGCTGCCCTCACCCTGATAACAAGTGAATATCAACAGGTTCTTTGGATTCTCGGATAAGGCTTTGAGATACTCAACACTAGGACCTCCTACTAGCATACCACTGGTTGCTAGGATTATGCAAGGACCTTTCTCCTCTACTAAGTCTTGTCTCTCCTTAGGACTTCCAATCCTCTTAATGTTCTCTCGTAAGAAAGGATTATTATCCTTGTGAAATATTTGTTGTCTTACACTGCTGTTAAGAAACTCAGGATAAGCAGTGTGTATAGCAGTAATATCCCATACCATTCCATCAATGTATATGGGTATCTTATCACTCAGATGGCCTTCGCGCATAAGCTTATCTAGGAGCACAATGATTTCCTGGGCTCTTCCACTCCCAAGAACAGGAAGAAGTACTTTTCCTTTTTTGTTTATAGTCTCAATAATGTGTTCGCTTAGCTGTGCATCAGCTTCTTTGATAGGAGGCAGAACATTATCTTTTCCTCCATAAGTAGCTTCTATCATTAAGGTCTCTAGCCTTGGGAAATTAGTGGCTGCTAAGCTTAACATGTTGGTCTTTGCATATTTTACATCTGCTGTGTACACCATGTTGTGCAAACCATTACCAATATGAATATGCACAAGAGCGCTTCCAAGCATATGACCCGCATTGTAAAGAGTTATCCTGACATCGGGAGTTATATCAGTGACCTCTTCATAGTCAAGGCAAATGGTGTGCTTAACCATCTCTTTTATCTCCTCACTTGTATATATGGGTTCTTTCCCTTCATTCCTTTGAATCTTGATAAGGTCGAGTTGCAGTAGACTCATAATATCTCTACTTGGTAGGGTGCAGTAAACAGGCCCTCTATAACCGAACTTGAACAGGTACGGTACAAGTCCTGAGTGGTCAAGATGGGCATGGCTCACAATAACTGCGTCTAACTCCTTGATATTAAACTCAGGTGCTTCAAGATAAGGATAAGCCTCTTCTTCATTAGCAACATCAATACCACAATCCAAGATCACTCTTGACTCAGGGGTTTGCAAGAAGTAACAACTCCTACCCACCTGTCTTGCTCCTCCTAGCATACTCAGCCTAATCCACTCCTCTTTCTTCTCCCGCCTGAGCCAGCCATTATAAATCCTCTGACCTGTTTTGTGCAGGAACTTCCTTCTGTAATCATTGTTCTGGTAGAGAACAGCCCTAATGTTTTCTATTATCTGGCTCCTAATCGCAGGGGTTCTCTTAATCTGAGGCACCCAGAAAGTCTGCTTTTTTATCTCCTGCAAGTTCTCACCTTGCTTGCCAATAGCCAGGCCAGGCTTCTGCACCTCAATAATCACAATACTCCTCTGAGGATCAAATATGATTTGCTCAATACCAGCTTCATCAGTGATTATCTTCTTAATAAGCTTCTCAGCCTTCTCCTGCTCCATGCACACACCGGGGTCTGGTCTGAGCTCTATCCTTTTCTTAATCATATTAACAACTTCTCTCACAATCCCTTTGTCATCTAAGAAGAAGTCCTTGTTCTTGGTGTAAAGAACAATGTTTGCTCCTTCAAAAACAGCATCACTAACCTTGTTCTTGGGCAGGTGCTTAAGAATTTCATCTATGATTTCCGACATAATTTTTACCTCCGGTCAAAATTATGAGGACCCAAAAATTCAAAGAATTTTTGTTGTCCGACATAATTTTTACCTCCGGTCAAAATTATGAGGCAATCAAAAGCTTTGCTTTTGGTGCGCCAAAATCTTTGATTTTGCTCGACCCAAAAATTCAAAGAATTTTTGTTGTCTGACATTAATTACAACCTCCTTATAGATTTATTTTAGTAATAAGTTATGAAAAATTATTTTTTATTTGTAAGAACCTTTTTTCTTTATTCAGCCTTAGTACTAACCTTTTTATGAGCAGCCTTTCTAACACCAGCCTTATTAATAACATAGACATCAATACCGTCTCCACTAGCAGAATCCCTCTGCATAGCAGCATTAACAGCTTTTATAACCAGCTCAACACCCTCTGCTTCTGCCATGTCCTTCTTATAAGTGGCTTCTAGCAATCCATAAGCAATAACACTTCCACTGCCGCTAGCCACAAAATCGTCAATCTCAGCTATGCTACCATCAGCGTACAAATCATAAAGTCTTAGATTATCATCATATCCTCCAAGCAGGAAATGAGTAATCCCTGGTATCATGCTTAGTTTTCTCACATTATTGTAAATGATGTTTGTAAGTAGATTAGCAGCTTCCTTAACACTGGGCTCTCTCTCAACCCTGATGCTTTTAAGCTTTAGCTCTGCTTTTAGCAACTTGGTTAATAACTGGATATCACTGACCACGCCAGCTGTTGTAATAGCCATCCTATCATTAATAGGTATTACCTTATCAACTTTCTTATGGGCAATAAAATTACCTGCTGTTGCCCTCTTATCAGCTGCTAAGACTATGCAATCCTTACACACCAAGCCTATGGTTGTTGTTCCAGTATTCAAAATCTGGTCGTCTTTCATAGCAAAACACCACCTTATTATATTTTTTATATTGTCCAAAAAAGGATTTCTCTTTGCTTATTCTCTTAGAACATCTCCTTCAACACGAGGAGAAGCCTGTTTCATTTAAAAAGTTTCCTATTCTCAGCATTTAAAATAATGTTTATTTAGTCCTTCATTGCACTGTAACAAACACAGTGCCAGATATGTTATGCTCAGTAGCACCTGCTTGGTTTCTCATAAACACAATTATTGCACTAACCTCTTTTTTTTCACCAGCAGGGAATGGTATATTAAGATTTAGTATTAACTCTTCTGTGTCCCCAGCATGAATGGTTAAAGGCGGAGGAACATTTCCGCCTACTATTTCTTCCCCAGCAACCTCTGTAATATTAATATCCTTGCCAAAATTATTTCTTATTTGTAAATCAACATAGCCAAGGGCTCCTTCATCCCGGATTCTGTACTCCACACACTCCAGTTGCTTTCCAAAGTCACACCGATTAGGCAGCAGGTTGTTAGGATTAAGAAAACCAAAGTATGCTAGGGCGCCTATAGCTACCAGCGCTGTTAGAACAGCCCAGCCATAAGTTGTGAGATACTCAAAAGCAGCCTGAGCCTTTCTTTGCTTCACCATCTTTTTTAACCCATCCCTGTTTTCACTTAGAATTAAAATTATTATAAAGATAAAAATAAAAATTTTAATTAAAAAAGTTTATGTTCTTACTGTACAGCTCCAAAGATGCTTCCTGAAAACTTCTGTGCATAGGTGCCTTTTGCCAGTGCGTAGTCAGCGCTGAATTCTATGGTTATCTTGTCACCAGCAGAAGCACTGAAGTCCAGTCCTTCACAAAAGATGGTAAATGTTGCGTCTGCCTGAACATTAGCATCTTGGGGTGTGTATGTAGCTGCAGTACAATCTGCTAGCGTTATACCTCCTCCGGCGTCAGAATTTACTTCTGTTAGGTTTACACTTCTTAGTCCATCTCCTTTTCTGTTGACAAGGCTAATGGAAAAGCTGTCATTCTGTATTTTAAAATCCTTGCAGTGAAACCCTGCTTCTACCAAACACTTATTGGGTAGGGTCCTACTAGGGTTCAGCACTCCAAAGTATGCTAGGGCGCCTATCATTATCAGAATCACTATAAAGGCCCAGCCGTATGTTGTCAAGAACTCCAGTGCTGCTTGTCCTCTTCTCATGTTGCTTTCACCTCATCATTTTTTTTTAATTTTTTATCCTTTAAAAAGGAACATAATTAATAATCTATTTAGCTTCTGCATAAATCTCTCCTTTAACAGGTGTGCTGTAAGCACCTCCTACCTTGGTGTAGTTTGTCTCTACCTCAAACTTGATTTTGTCGCCGATTGGAAATACATTACCCGTAAAAGTACAATTAACATTCATTATCCTTCCTGACCTTATGTTAACCCCATTATTAGGGCCTACTACACACGTGGTTTCTGTATCTGTTGCTATCTCTGTAGCATTGAATTCAAAACTAGCCATTGAGCCAACATTGTTCCTAACCCTGAATCTAAGGATACCATCACCTCCAGAATCACCAATGATTTCTTGCTCTAAACAAGCAAGCTCAGGACTAAAAACGCATCTAGAGGGCAATAGACTAGGCGGATTCAGCACTCCGAAGTATGCTAGGGCGCCTATCATTATTAGGATTACCAGGAATGCCCAGCCATAGGTTGTTAAAAACTCCAGTGCTGCTTGTCCTCGCTTCATGAATATTACCTCATTCACCTCTTTAATGTGATTATTATAATATCTTAATGTTACCTTTTTATTGATTTTTGCTTTTTGTTTATATAAAGTTTTTGTTTTTTACCCTATTTTTAGCAATTTTTTAATTCTTATACTTATATAAATGTTTTTTATCTAACAAACTATTATGCCATTATGCCTTTGAGTAAGGCTTCTAACACTACTGAGAGTATGAAGTACATTATTAAGGAACCCATAAGGAATAAGGGTATGAACTTTAATCCTCCTTGTATATCCCCTTTTTCTATTGTGCTTATAATCATAGATGAGAACACTGCTATTATACTTATAGCTGCTATTGAGAATATTTGAAAATGAAAAGGATCGATTTGTGCAACTGTGAAACTAAACATAACACCTCCTCCTCCTCCTCCTTGTTCCATGCTTGTGCTTATTCTGGATCCAAACTTTAGTATAATACCAAGGAGTTGCCTTGAAAGAGCAAATAAGGCTGGCATTATTCCCACTACTATGGCTGCCATGAAAATCATATAGGTAAGCGTGGCTGCTGACATTTCTGCTTTTAGTGCCTTGGTCTTTCTTAGATCAGCTACCAGGTTATCAATAACTCCTGTAATGCTTCCTCCACTGATTATTTCCCCTTTAATTAGGTCTACGCTTCTTCTAAGGATAGGGGATTCATACTTATCAGCAAACTCTTGCAAAGCCTCACTAACATCATTACCCGTAGCCACTCTCTTGCTCACGATTCCTATTTCATTAGCTAGTATTCCAAACTCTGGTTTGATAGCAGACCAGAGTGATTTCTCAAAGTTCATGCCTCCTTTGAGATTAGTTGAGACCAAGGACAGGTATTCTGGAAGCAGGTCTTCTAACTCCTTGGTTCTCCTATAAATCATGATGTTCATGTAAAAGTATACTGCTAGAACTATGAGTACTACTATTAATAATTGGATTAAGAACCATGATAAAAAGGTAATTATAAAGAACAGGAAGATGGATTTCTGTTTTATAACAGGATAGATTCCAGGAACATACACAAAGTAGGTTATAACTGCTGTGACCCAGAACAGGGCTCCAAAGAACTTGTATGGAACTTCATCTATTCCTGCTTTTTCCAGGTATTTTTTTAAGCCAGACCTTATCTTCCTGGGTACAAATGCTTTTCCAAATTCTTCAAGATATAATATACTGCCCATTTTTTCTGGCTCTCCTACTTTTCTCTTTTATTATTATATATTTATTATTAATCAACTTAATCATATGTTTCATATATTTACATTTGGTCTTATACTTTTAAACAGGCTTAGGAATGCTAGTTCTATTAGCAATAGGAAAAATGCAAAAACAAAAAAGGTTGAAGCAGTTACATTAAGAGCGACCAGACCTGCCACAACTATGAACATGGTCATACCAAGACTAGGCACAACCACTGCTAAGAGCATGTAGAAGAGGGTTAGGCTGTTCAGCTTTCTTCCATACCTCTGTATTTCTACGAGCTGCTCTTGTGCTATTTCTCCAAGAACAGCTTCTAGGTTCTGGGTAACATCTATCCCTATTTTGAGAGCATTGTTTATTTGGAATAACACTCTTTTCATCTTTTTTGAAGGACACTCATCTCTTGCGGTCTCAAGCGCTTCTTCTAAAGATGTGCCTAGTTCTATGTTCCTTATTATCTCTCTAAAATAGGTGTTAGCCACGCCAAAGCTCTGGCTGGCCTCCATTAATGAGTTGATTAAGGGTTTTCCTGAGTTCAGCTTAATCAATAGGAATCTGCCTGCAAAAAGAACATCTTTGTCAATGTTCTTGGCTTTCTTATGAATCTTTGCATCAACTGATCTTAGAAGAATAGTGTAGGCTAAGAAGAAGAAAACTATTCCTGCCAAGGGTACAGCAATTATAGGGATGCCTCTTCTTTGGGCTAAAAAGAAGGTAAACACTGTTATCATCGCACCTATCAAGATAGAAGTTCTCATAGTTTGCTTCAGATATTCTTCTGGCTTCTTTTTAATACCAGCTATTCTTAGCTTCTTCTTTAGAATAGCTTTCATCTTTTGTCTTGATCTTTTTAAAGGCATTAAAAACCTCCCCTAAACAATAATATGCATTCTCAACTTTTTTTACTTCTTAATCTTTCTGCCTCTTAATCCATTTTAAGAGTGCCCATATAATATTTTGCTATTACAATCCCAATCTTGTTAACGTCGGTTACGTCTTTTTTTACCATCCATCTAAGGATTTCTACTTTCTCTTTTACATCCCTCATTATTTCCTCATCTTTCATACCTGTGTAGAGTTTAAGCCTTTCTATCATTACTTTTGACTTTGTAACCTCAATGAGCTCGTCCTTTGCAACATCCAGCTTCATTAAAATCTTGGGGTCGCCAGTAGGGGTTATCTCTGCTACCTGCAGAGTCCTTCTCCTACCAGTCCTCCTATTCCTGTTCTGGATTACTATCATGGATAATGATGCTATCATTGGTTTGGGTATTTCTATAGGCGGGTTGGTTAGTCTTGTGACAACTTCCTCTGCGTTATTTGCGTGCAGGGTTGCATATACAGAGTGACCTGTATGCATTGCTTCTAAAAGAACCTCTGCCTCTTTCTTTCTTCTTATCTCTCCCACTATTATTCTGTCAGGTCTCATCCTAAGGCTGTTAACCAGGAGGTCAAGCATGTTGACTCCTCCTTTTCCCTCTGGGTTTGGGAGTCGAGTCTCCATAGGCACCCAGTGTAAGTCTCCTGGCAAGGTGAGCTCTCTGGTATCCTCTATGCTTATAATTCTTTGGTTGGGTGGAAAGAAGTTGCTAATAACATTAAGCATGCTAGTCTTTCCGCTTCCTGTCCCTCCGCTTATGATTATGCTAAGCTCGTTCTGCACTGCTAGCCAGATAAGAGCGGCTGCTTCATAGCTCAGCACATTATCCCTAATAAACTTAGTAATAGTCCATGGGTCTTGGGAGAACTTTCTTATGGTAAGAGTGTTTCCTTTCGTGCTGATAGGGGCCAAGGTCGCATTAACTCTGTCCCCTGTTAAGAGGTGGGCATCCATTAAGGGGTTGAGGTTGGTTATTTCTTTCCCAACATCTCTTCCTATCATTGTTGCAAAATGCCTTATCCTTGCTTCAGTAACCACTTTGATATTTGTAATGAGCCAACCGTGCTTTCTATGATAAATCCAGACAGGTTCCTTGTGGTTATTGATTACTATCTCTTCTAGTGAGGGGTCTTGGAGCAGGATCTCTATCTTTCCTAACCCTAGATTCTCCTCTATCAGGTAGTTGATGAGCATGTTGGTGGTTTTTTCATCTGCTTTTGGAAAATACTTGTGGATTAGTCTTTTTATCTCATCCTTGAATCTTTGCCTGATATTGATGAGCTCGTTCTGCTCCAGACTCTCTATCTCTTCCAAGCTCATCTTTGAGATAAACTCCTGTCTTATCTTCTCCAGAATAATCTTGGTGGCATCACTAATATTGGTAATGGAGACTACGTATTCAGGCACTGCTTTTTCTTCCTCTGAGTAGATACTTATATCTACAACGATATTGTTTACAGTAATTGTGTAACGGTCTATAAGTTCTTTTCTTGCTAGTTCTTCCTTGCTTTTTTCTATTAATTCAGTCATTTTTATCACATCACCTTTGATTGATTTACAATGTTAATTTTATCTTAATTTTCTTTTATTAATTAATATGTGGTTATTATCTGAGGATTATTAATTCTCTTTATGTTCTTAACAAACAGGAGTTTGTTCTCTAATTTTTTTGTTTCTTTCATTAGCTTGTATTTCTCATCAAACTCTTCTGTTGGGAGTAGTTGTATCTTATGCTTGGCTTCCAGAAGCTTTTGGGTTGCTCTCTCTGTTTGCCCACGGTCAAGGAGAGTATGAATATCTTCTAGGATACTTTTTATATTCGTAATATTGGCTTTGTTATCAAGGAATTCTTCTTTATAATGAGTGACTTTTTTTCTTTTTAAATCAGTGTCTAGCGAATGGATGTCTCTATGAGCTGAGAGTATCTCATTGTACACTTTCTTTTTTTCTTCAAGCGGGTGTTCAGGGTAGTCTTTGAATACTTCTTGCAGCTCCTTGTACTCCTTGATTGCCTTTGATGTGTCCTTTGTTCTTATAAATTGTCTTATTCTTGTAAGCTTGTCCCAGACCTCTTTTTTTCTTGCTTGTTCTTCTTCCCTTTCCTCTTTCTTTTCAAAATATTCTCTTCTCTGCGTTTGGGAAAGTGACTTCTTTAGTTTTTTAATGTTTTCATACAATGAAAGGGCGTCTGCGAGAAGGGCTATTTTTTCCTCTTCCATTTCGTACGGGAATTGCTCGCATAGGTTCTTGAGATTCCTGTACTCTTCTATGCTCTTTCTTAGTTCTTTCTTTTTCAGGTACTCAACTATTTTGGTGTGGGACTCAACTATTTTTTCCTTGAGTTTTCTTATCTCAGCAAGCCTCTCCTCTACAGGCTTCTCTTCTTTTCCTTTTTTTGCCTCTTTTTTCTCTTCTTTTTCTCCAAATTGTTCTTTTAATTTTCTGATAGTGTAATACCAGCTAAGAGCAGACTCATAAGCATTTGCCTTTTCTTTTGGGTATGTAATAGGCATCCTCCTGGTTAATTCTTTCATCTCCCTGTAGAGTTTAATAGCTTGTTTTAAGTCCTCCATTATTATGGTCTCTTTATTTGTGATTTTCTCAAGCTCCTTCTCTTTTTTGGTAATGCTGCTTAGGATAATGCTGATATTGTCTGCTTTCTTCTTTTCAAATAGTTCTGGCTTTGTGAACAATCCTTGTTCTTCGTACTCTTTTATTGTTTCGAACAGACTCTTTTTTCCTTCCTCTTTTGCTTCATAGTCCTTTATCCTCTGATATATTTCCTCCATTATTATGTAGAGTCTTTTTTTGCTTAAAGAACTCTCAGGTGCTTTCAGGTACTTGTTCTTGACTTCTTCAAAGACCTCTCTGGCTTTTCTTAAGTCATCCTCTTTCAAGGCTTCACTGATTTCTTTTGAGTAGTCCTGGGTTATTTCGTACAAATCAAACTCTTCTTCTCTTAGGCCAGCAGCTTTCTCTGCTACTAGCATGGCTTGTTCATCAAGAAATTCTATGATGTCTCTCTCCAGGAATTTGTCAAAATCCATTTTTTGTGTGCCTTTTCTCTTTCTTTTTGCAAGCTATGATGAGAGTAACTTTTGATGGTAAGCCTCCCATAGTGCCTCAACGTTTGAGAGGTTTCTTTTCCTTGCTTCTCTAAAGAAGAAATCTTTTCTTCTTTCAATAGCTATTTTTACATGATTCCTCCATAAGAAGCTCATCTTGTCCCTAGGTATGTTCTTCTGAGAGGCTCTTCTTTTAAAATCATTTTTATATGCGTCTAGGCTCATCTCTGCCTCTCCTTTTACTTTGGCTTTTTTCTCCTCAGGAGGCTTGTTAAGATAGATTATTGGTTTTGTGAACTTGTACTCTATACCTACTATTTCTTCCTCTACTAGGAAATCAACCCAGGATTGGAGCAGGGCAGGGCTTACGTTGAGTTTCTTAGCAGCTTCTGCTAAGGATATTTTATCTACTTTTCGCAGAAAATTTAAGAATTCATCAACACCTGTTTGTATGGTTCCCTCCACTTAAAACACACCTCTTTTTTGTTCCTAAAGTACATTTTATACTTTTAACTATATAAAAGTGATTATCACTTTTGAGCATATATAAAGTTTGTTAATTATCACGTAGTAGTGTTGATATTTTTTATGGTGGGCAGCCATTGGTGATAGAGACATCTATACTGCTAATGTTAAAACTCAGCCTATGAGTCTCATCTAATTGAAAGCCAGCGGGAGCTATGATGGCAGGATCAATCTCAACAACCTCAACCGGGGTTCTGCATTCAAAAGTGACGTTAAGCCAGTAAAGATAATCAATCATAGTATCATTGAAGGTATAATCAGCTAATACAATAGGATGGGTGTGGTTCACAATGCTCTCAATACCAAAGAGATTGGGTGAAAAGTTGCCTTTAATCCTGTTAATAAAGCTTATACCATCCTTATAACTCCTGTACTCATGGTTAGCATATAGTTGCTGTAGGTCTGTGTAGTTCCAATCCCCTTCCTTTTTTCTAAGAGCAGTCCTCTTAATACTCTGATTATAATCACCTTCAAGCATGTAGAGAGGGTCTTGGATGCCGTCTATGCTCACACTGCCTGTTACTATTCTTGTATCAGATATGTTTGCATACGCATCTATGACATACAAGCTCAGGTTTACTATAATTTCTATTGAGAAAGCATCTGTTACCTGGGTAACTGTTATATTGTTTATGATATAGTTGGAATATATGTTAAGCTCTTGCTCAGCCATGTCCCTTATGGTGTCCAAGTAGTAGGGAAGAGTCCTGTTAATCATTCCAGGGCAGGTATCTGAAAGGGTTAGGTTCCCTGTTAGTATACAATAGAGATATTGGTTTTCAAAGTTAAGATTATAAGCGTTTCTAGCATGAATATCATCTATTACTCCTCGTAAGGCTGAGTAACCTGATATAGAGCTCACCCCTTGGGTATAGTCAAAAAAACTAATCATATAGCTGTTAAGAGTGCCTATTCTTATCTCAATAAGCTCTGTTTTGTAATCAATGGGTTTCTCAATCTTGGATGAGAACATAAGAGTAAAGAACACTGCTATTACTATTGCCAACACAGTGAATACTACTCCTTTCTTATTCCTTATCAAATCCATATTTTTACCTCTGCTACTACAGGACCGTAAATAAAGGTTTCATTTATTCTCTTAAAACTAATCTTTCTTGAGCTGAGCACCAGCTTTGAGTCTCCGATAGGCCTATTAACCCGACTATAGAGAAGGGTGTTGTTCATAGAAATCGCAAAGTTTCTATGGTCAGGGATTATGCCCTGGCTTATTTCTTGAATATAATTATTCATAATGATAGAGGTGTCTTTTATCCCACTCTCATTATAGTAGTAGAACTCTGTGAGTTGCTCAAGAAGCGTATTATCAAGATTGGTGATGTTCCTATCCTCAGTAAGGCTCTTGACATAGGGTCCTTGAAACTCCCTTACCTTTGTGGTTATAAGGAAATCTGTGTAATCCTCAACCATTCTCAGAGTAGGAGTCGGGTCAGGGACCATGGTATGAGTGGTGAATATAAGGATAAGGCTGAGAAAAATAACACTGCCAGCTATTAACGCGTCTATCACAAAGAAATACGCACCTCTTTTATTCATGTTAATCTCAACTCTTTTTATTTATCCTTATTTAAAATTATTTGTTCGGACTACCCTGACCCTTGTTCTGAAGCAATTGTTTAATCTTGTTGATTGACTCTATGATTTCTTCTTTAACAGAGCTTGTTTCTTCAATACCAATATCTTTTCCATAATAATTTACTTTGTTTCTTATTTTTCTGAATCTGTCAAAGCGAATACTCAGTTCTTCTTGTCCAAGCACCTCTTTTAAAAGGGCTGTGTAACATTCATGATTATAGATTTTAAACCCTTTTTTTGTGGCTAGTGCTTCCAAGAGTTCTCTCAGAGATTCATAGCAAAGGGATATAACTGATGAGCTGGTGGTTTCATCTATTTTTAGCCTATTAGCTGATTCTAGCTTGTTCTGACTTGATTTCACCAATGATTTTATTAGATTATTGTCAACACCTATCTTTTTTACTAGTTTTTTTATGTTGCACTCTTTCCAATCCATTCAAATCATCACTCCGTTTAAGACCATCCCTTGTTGTATGTTTTTTTTTAAATTAATATTTTTTAGCTCATTCCTGAAATGCAGTTGTATCCTTCTTCTTAGTTTCTTCTCAAATTCATCTAGGCTTATGGGTTTTTCTTCATAGTCAATGTATAAGTCTATGTCTGAGTTGCTTGTTGCTTCTGCTTTTGTTAATGAGCCAAAGAGGATTATGGTTTTGTAATTGATTTTTTCTGCTAGGAATGTTGTTAAACCAGTTAGTTTTTGCCTCCAATATGCTTTTGATAGGTCTATGAACACAGGGTTTTCCCTGTTAGCCCTGTACAAATGGTTTTTTCTTTCTATCCTTGACTTTAGCAAGCCCTCTTTCTCCAGTCTCTGCAATGCAGTGGAAGCTGTAGGTGGGCTTATCCTGATTATCCGGGCATACTCTCTTACATTGACTTCTCTATAGCAGTCCTCAAAAAACAACCCTAATTTGTTAAAAATATCTAACATATGTTAATAATAATTAACGGGTGTTTAAATATTTTTCTATTCTTGTTTAGGGTTTGGCGGTTTTCCATAACAAATCAAAGTATTGCTTATAACTGTCTGCTACATACTTATTATTAATAACTACAGACATTGGTTTCTTATAGTTTATTGCAATTACAACTGTGTCACCATAAATCTCTATCCACGCATGGGTTAGGATTCCTTTTGGTAAAAATCTAATGAAAGTATCTTTATGCTTTAGTTTCTCTTTTACATAAGAGTGGTTTTTTGCTTCTTCTGTGAATACTGTATATGATTTTATTCCTTTTTTTATTCTTCTTTCATTCCAGTCGCTGTAGTATGCTTCCATTCTATGATAAGCAGAGCTTGGCACTCCAAAGAAATATATTTCATCTCCTTTTTTCATGATTTTTAGATATTGTTCTCTAATATTTTTCAAGCCTTCTAGGCCTTCAAACACTTCTGCTTCTTGCTTTACTTTTTGCAGTTCATATTCTTGTTCTAGTTGAGGAAGTATTTTTTTGATTTCTTGTTGTTGGATTTTTATATCTTCTTCTTTTTTTCTTAGGAAATCTAATAAGCGGGATGGTTCTGCTACAGAGAAGTATTTAGTGCCATTTTTTATTGAGTGACTAACAACTCCTTTTTTTGATAATCTGTCTAGAATATCATAGAGTTTTGACCTTGCTACTCTTGCTTCTTTTGCTATTGGGCCTGCTGTGCTTGTTCCTAGGTGGAATAGAGCAAGGTAAACTTTTATTTCTCCATGTGTTAAACCTATTTTTTGTAATGGTTCTGTGTTCACAAAGTGTAATTAGTTGTTATCCTATATAAAATTTTCTGATGTACCCTACTAAGGGGGGCACAATATTTATATATTAGTTATTACTAAAGAATAATAACAAATCAAGGTGATGGAAATGAGTAAAGAAAAACAAGAATATTATGATATGGATAGTGAAAAATTTCACAAAGACACTAAAGAATGGGTAAAAGAAATTCCACTTGAAAAACTGGTTGGTGAAATACATTTAAAAGGGGAAGTAATGACTGAGAGAATTACAAAAGTAAATGACTTTAGATATGCATCTTTTAAAAAAATAAAGCTTAATACAAGAGATATAACTGACATTATTGAGAAAATAAAAAAACTTGAACCTAAAATCTACTGCTTTGAAGGAAACGGTATTTTTGCAAATCGTGCATGGACTTATAACTCTGTTGTAGAAGTAAAAAAGAGGAGTAAGGGACTAGGGTGTGTTAGAAAATTATTTGCGTCTTCTAAAAACAAATACATTATGGAAATTAGAAGATATTTTTTTAATGCTGATTATTGGACTGGTAAACGCAGAGGACCCAACAAGTTATATGATAAAGTGAAGATAAAATATTTTACAAAAGAAATGCCAAACCACAACCATTAAAAACCCTTTTTTCTCTACTTTTCTTGCTATGGTTGATTATAACGAGCAGATTAGGCAGTTGGAGGAGGAGCTCAGGAAGACTAAATACAATAAGCGTACTCAGCACCATATTGGCTTGGTTAAGGCTAAGATTGCTAGGCTGAAGGAGAAGCAGGAGACTAGGAGAAGAGCTGCTAAGAAAGGTGAGGGTTATGCTGTTAAACGCTCTGGTGATGCCACTGTTCTTATTCTTGGTTTTCCTAGTGTGGGTAAGAGCACTTTGCTTAATGCTTTGACTAATGCTAAGTCTGATATTGGGCATTATGCTTTTACAACTCTTAAGGTGATTCCTGGCACTCTTATGTATAATTATGCCAAGATTCAGTTGCTTGATGTACCTGGTATTGTTAAGGGTGCTAGTGATGGTACTGGTCGTGGTAAAGAGGTTTTGTCTGTGATGAGGAATGCTGACATGGCCTTGATTCTGGTTGAGGTTAATCATCCTGGGCATTTGCCTGTTATTCTGGAAGAGGTTTATAATACCAATATCCGTTTAAATCAGCACAGGCCTGATGTTAGGATTAGGAAGACTGCTAGGGATGGTATTAGGATTGGGAGGACTGTGAGGACTATTATGAGGGATGAAACTATTAAGGGCATTCTTAAGGAGTTCAAGATTAATAATGCAGAGGTGCTTATAAGGGAAAAAATAAATGAAGACCAGTTAATTGATATTATTGAGGATAACAAGGTGTATATGCCTGCTATTAGTGTGATTACCAAGGCAGACCTAGTTTCAAAGGAAAAAGCAGAAGAATCTTTGACAGACTTGGTTTTATCAGGATTTATCTTAAGGAACCTGGTAAAGATGCAGATATGGTTGAACCCTTAATCATGCATTTAAATTGCACTATACAGGATGTTTGCAACAAGCTCCACAAAGACTTTATTAGCAAGTTCAAGTTTGTTAGGATTTGGGGTCCTAGCTCAAGGTTTCCGGGGCAGAAGCTGCTCTCATTAAAGCATGTTCTAAGGGATACTGATGTGCTTGAAATACATATTAGGTAAATTATTAGGTAAGATTTATATATAAGTGACAATTCTTGTTCTCTTGTTTTGTTACTCTTGATTAGGGATTAAAATGTTGGAAGAATATGTTGAGTCATACAATGGCAATGCTGTAGAAGGAAAAAGGCTATACAACAATGTAGCCAGACCTCTTTCTACTCTTTTTTCAGTTTATACTGTTAAGTATTTTAAAGGAGAGGAAAATATAGTGCAAAAAGGACCCAGTGCTGTTTTTGGAACCCATGAAAGAGGAGCCTTGGATGTTGCTGACCTGATAAAAAAATATCCTCGGCAACTATTATTTACAGCAAACAAGGAATTTTTTGACAGAGAAACAGCTTTAAAAACTTTTGAAAGCACTATTAAAAGACAATTTGGAAAATTAGGTAATTTAGCCAACATGTTACTCAAACCCTTGGCTTATGCATTTTTTAGCTATATATCTCCAAGATTGGTGAGAGTAGGCTCAATCCCAGTTGATATAAGAGGAGGGCCTAATGATGAAGCCAAAGAAGCCATAAAACGATATATCAACCAAAATAGAGATGGTGCTTTTGTTTTTCTTCAGTACAGGAAAAAACAAAAACATGAACGAGGCTTTTATCCTTTAAGAGCCTTAAAGAACTATTTGAACAAGGACCTTGTTCCTCCAAAAAAGATAATAATAAGGAGAGGAGGGCTTAAGCTTTTTGTTGATTTATTTGATGATGGTAAAGGAACAGACACCCCTATAACCCTGGTTACCATGAAAACAAAATTTCATATAATATCGCCCATGTTAAGGACAATCATTAATATTGCTCCTCCAGAATATATTTCTAGGTATCATGTTAAAGGAAATCCTGATATGACTTTTCAGAATTGTCATCAAAGCCTTGAAAAAAAGTTGCAAGAAATGTGGGATAATTGTTAACAGGCCTATATATCCAACACAACCTCAACAATAAGTCCATCCTTGGTTTTTTCTATCTTCATCTCAGAATAAGTGACTGACTTGATGTTTCCTTTTACCTCATAGTTCTGATAGTTATCCCCCAATGCAAAGCATTGCAATGAAAATTTTTTGTTTTTTTTATCCTCAGTTATATTCATCTTTGATGAATATTCAGAAGTTTTTTCTTCTGTTATCTTCATATCCTTTATTTCTGCAGTTATAAACCCGTCTGTGTCAAGCATGAATAATAGTTGCTCTAAAAAGTCGTACAATAAAGATTCAAGCCTGTTGGTACTAATGCTTATTTTCTTTTCTATTTTCTTTTTTATTTTCTTGGTATCAGTAAGAAAGCCAAACCCGGCAATAGCTACATTAGCAAAGGCTTCTTCAAGGGTCTTGCCATAGGCTCTTATCTTCAAGTCAGCTGTGTGGTTGAGATATTCATATCTCATTTTCATTTCCTAGTAAGGGATGATTTGTATTCTTTCTTTCTCTTCTTCATCCTTGTCTTCATCGTCATCATCATAATCATCTCCCAATACAGGCGTGTCTCCAAATAAACCTACCATACCACTAGCAACATCACTGCCTGAATCTCCTTTGCTTGAACCATACTCTTCGCTAGCCTCAACAATTCTTTGCAACAACTCAATAGCTTTCTTAATGTCTTCAGGAGAATCTTTTTTTGTATCAATCTTAATTTCCATTAAGTTTTCACCCGTTCGCAAAAATGCTCACTCCCAAAACTCATCAAAAGCAAAGCTTTTGTGAGTCCAGAAATGCAAAGCATTTCTGATACTTAGCTAAAGGTAGACGACTCCTAGCACAAAAAAGTGCCGGAGTCCTCTTGGAGCATTTCTTTTTAAATAAGTTCAACTTCTAATTCCAAAGCATCAAAGGTTGGATATTCTGTTACAATTGCTCTTATTAAATCTTTGTTTTTTATTTTTTTAACAATTGCTTTGCTTGTTATTAATCTTAACTTGTTCTCATCAACTTTTATCATACCAGCCTTTATTTTTTCTGCTCTTATTATCTTATTCCTTATTGTTTTCAGGTTATTTAATACTTTCTTTTTCTCAACTTTTTTTAATTTGCTGAGCTTATCATGATAACCAAAGCCTGGAACTAGCTCAGGAGGATAAAGGGCCCCTCTGATAAGCAGCCCTTCTTTTGTAATAGTGTCAAATTTTTCTTTAACATTATTTGCTCTTCTCAGAATCCTTTTTGCCAGCTGGACCTTGTCTTTTAGCTTGCATGTGCAGTAATGCGTTGGAATGTTTTTTTGTGCAGCATACTTAAGAAGTTTTTTTGCCAGTTCCTCACTTCCTTTAATAGCATAAGAAATATTGTCTTTGCATTTGATGTTTTTCTTTCTGCGCCAAACAGCATTATCAGCCAGTTCAAGTTCATTAATGTTCAGAAAATCAACTTTGCCTTTGATAAAATCAATCAACTTCTTGGTTTGGTTTTCCTTGCCTGGTATTGCTGGAATCTCAACCCCTATTTTCCAGTCAAACTCTTTTGCTAGTTCAATCTTTTTCCATTCAGAAGCATTATCAAGTTTGGGATGAAACCTTATTTCGTTCAATCCTGACTTGTAGAGTTGCTTTAAATTATTTTTATTAACCAATGTGAGCGGTGTGTAGAGATGAATATGAAAGTTTTTTCCAAATCCTTTCTTTAACTTCCTAATGCAAAAACATGTTCTCCATAACTTTGTTAAAGGGTCTCCTCCTGTTATGCCTGCTCCTCTTGCATCGCAGAGTTTTGCCTCTTTAATGATTTGGTTAATATTAGTTACTGGCATTTCATTAGCATAAACAACGTCTTTGTAGAGTTTTTTATCAGATAAAGGGCAGAAATCACATCTTGAAGAACAAAGACCTGTAACAAATAACACCAGCTTTTCTCCTTTAACACATAACTGACATCCCCTGGCCAGCCTGCCTGCTTTACATGAGTAATATTTGGTTTTTTTTACCTGCATTTTATTGAAGATTAGAAATATATTGAAGATTCGAAATACAAATTTCTCTCCCTGGATTAGTGGGTGAGATCTCATAACAAAGACTAAGATTTTTAGTTATTTGAGCAAAGATTCTAAAACAGTTTGCATGAGATATATGGTCTTTCGGTATTCTATAACAAAGACTAACATTATCTGTCTCTCTAGCAATTTGGTCAATACAACTACCTGGAGTTATAGTTGAATCACCAGCAGGAATTTTTTCACATAGACTAGCATTTTTAGATTTTTTAGCCATTTGATAAAAACAAAAAACTCTTTTAGAAATATATTCGATAGGAATTTTACCACATAAACCAACATTATTAGTTTCCTGAGCAAAATAATATTGACAATCTCCATAATAATGGCTTTCAAATGGTATTTCATCGCAAGCATTAGAATTATTTGAATTTTTAGCAAAAGTATACAAACACGCATATTGAAAATCTGATTTTGGTTTTAACTCATTGCACAAATCCAAATCAACATCCATTTGAAAAGGTGAATAAGAAGAGGATATATCAAAGAAAAAAGAGCCAGAATCTATAAATTTCATAAAATCAGTTGACTTAAATAATAGAGTATAATGAGCTAAACATATATCTTTAGTTGACTCACCTCTTCCCGCAACATAATATTTATTATTATCATAAAGATAACCGTGGTTTTGAAAACAACTATCTCTATAAGAATCTTTATAGTGATTATCAAAATCATCACAATAATCAATAGAATAAAAATTTCCTGAAAGAAAAAGGCAATATTCCTTTGCTTCTTCAGGATCTTCTATATCTTTTTTAAAGTCAACAATTGACAAAGAATTATTACCAAAACTAAAATTACCGATATTCCATTTATAAGAATAAATCCCTTCAACTCTTAATGTTCTGCCAAAATCCTTCTTAAATTTCTCAAATTTATTACTAGACCCTACAAAAAAATTATAAGTAACATTATTATAATCAAAAATTATACTATATTCTGGAGAACACCCTCTTCCTCTACAACCAACACTTCTATGAGAATATTCTGTTTCAAACGATACATACTCATCCGACTTAGGTTTATCGATATCCTTAAGCTTGTTGATATCCTTAGTGTTATAAATATCTTTTTTCTCAGAGCATCCAGAAATTATTAATAAAATGATTAATAATAAAACAATTTTGTACTTCACCTAATCACCTCTAACTAATTCTTGATTCTAGTCTTTATAAAGAATTCGAAAATCTTAAGCATTCCTCAATAAATCTATTATTGATTTATCAAAAAGTATTTAAACATATTTTATCATAAATAATAATATGTCATTAATATGCACAGATGTAATAACCCCTGCATTTGAAAGGACCAAGAAGTTCATGTTTCCGTTTAAGCTAAAGCCCTGGTTAAAGCTAGGGTTTTTGAGTCTTCTTGCCTCTAGCCTTTGGACCAATTTCAACTTTAACTACAGGTTCTCATCTCCAAGCGACTTTGTATGGTTTGTGGGTTTATGGGAGTCTTATCCTGGCTTAATAATAACAGGAGCAATCTTCTTAGTTTTACTAGGACTCTTCCTTGTCTTTATAAGTAGCCTTCTGACCTTTACCCTTTTCAAGTCTGTGGATACCCAAAAGGTGCTTATCAAGAAAAACACTAAGGACACCTTTGGCCTTGGAAAATCTTATTTCTGGTTTAACCTAATAGCAGGTTTTGTAATAGCATTGGTATTTATATTGCTAATCCTCTTGTTTGTATGGCCTTTCATAACAGGCCAAGTAGCTGATTTTCCTTTAGCTTCGATTTTATTACTTATCTTGGTGTTCGGCCTAATTGTTTTTATACTGGCTCTTTTCTTTGCATTTATCAAGCTGTTTGTTATTTATTACATGTATCTTAAAAAGAAACGCTTCTGTTTCTCATTCAGGAAAAGCTGGGGTTTGCTTAAAAAGCATTTTACAGAGATGTTTGTTTTTGCACTCATAAGACTAGGTATGCACATAGCTATAGCAATAGCAGCTTTTTTCTTGATGCTAATCCTACTCATCCCTATCCTTATTGTTGGTGCTATCCTAGGCGGGATAGTCTACCTTGTCTATCAAGGGCTTGGATTAGTGGTTGCTATTGTCCTGGGAGTTATTTTTGGCCTTATAATCCTTATAGCCTTTGCCTTGGTAGTTCTCTTAATAGCAGCGCCCATAGATGTGTTTCTTATTAATTATAATCTTATGTTTATGAGAAAAATATTGGCTTTAAAGAACTAGAACATGGCCTGATAATTCTTATAAATCATATTAGCAACTTCTTCTATATCTAACTTTTTTATCTCTGCAATCTTTTTCAAGGCCTCAATTATGAATCTTGGCTCATTCCTTCTGATATCAGGGTAAGGGCTTTGGTAAGGAGCATCTGTTTCTGTGAGGAGCTGGTTCATAGGAGCCTGCTCAACAATGAGCTGAAGCTGCTGCAGCTTTTTAACAATAGCAGAAATGCTCATACTCCAGCCATGATCCAGGATTCTTTTAACTAAGTGTTTTCTTCCCATAAAGCAGTGTACAAGTATTTTTTCAGGTTTTAAGCTGCTGCTCTCCAGCATCTCAACCATGTCCAGCTCTGCACGCCTGCTATGAACAATGATAGGAATATTCTTTTTCTCTGCTAAAGCCATGAATTTTTCAAAGCAAGCCTTCATTTCTTTGCTATACTTATCTCCAAAAGGATTATCCTCTCCTTTAAGATAATCAAGCCCTACTTCACCTAGTGCTACTATGTCCTGCTTAGAAATAAAGTCAAGCTCTTTGTCAAACTCTTCTTCTTTTACCTGTACTGCGTGAACAGGGTAAAAACCAAGAGCAGGCTTGATAATATCGTATTTTTTTGCAAGCTCAAGCACTTTTCTGTTGCTAGCAATATCCACGCCGTTATTTATGATTGCTACTACCCCTGCTTTCTTGTTTTCCTCAATAACTTTGTCCCTGTCTTTATCATAATCCTTAAAATCCAGGTGTGCGTGGGTGTCAATTATTATCATGTTAATCAAAGAAAAAGTAGGGTTTTATATTGTTTGTTATTTTCTCATGCAAACGCTGTCAAGGTTATTTTCTCATCTATGTATGGTATTTTCTTGTTGTCTTTCTTTTTTATCTTTATGAGTCTATAGCTTTCCAGTTCTTTTATGTCTCTATGTACTGCTTCATATTTTCTTCCTAGTTCTTTTGCTAGCTGATATATGTTGAGAACCTTGTTTTTTCTTATTCTTAACATTAACCTTACTTTTTCCGGGCTAAAGAGTCTGGCAAATCCTTCGGGTGTTACGACTATTGTGTATTTGGCTCTTTCTTTATCTATTGGGATTTCCTCATTCATTACTTTTTTTATATATTCATTGTCAGCCTTCATTCTTTCTCTTACGTCTTCAACAATCTCAATCCTTACCATTTTTTTCACCTTCTAAAAAGCCAATTATTTTTTCTGCTGTCTCCTCTGCTCTTATTTCAGCTTCTTTGAATGTAAGTTCTTCCCGTTTAACCTGTTCCTTGTTAAAAAGATGTATGTGTGTTCCTGGTTTGTTTTGGTGAAGGTAGTTGTCTATTCTTACTATCTCAAGCCATTCATCATTTCTTTGATACAGGTATTGTATGCAAAACTTTAATCCTATTGGATATTCTTTGCTCTTTTTTACTTTGTAGAGTTTTTTTATTAGTCTTCTTTTGTGTCCTAAATCCAGGTCCTTTACATATATTTCCTTCATACCCATAACCTGTCATGTTATATATGATTTGATATGTTATATATAAAGCTTTCTGTTTGAAAAGTTCAGAACAAGTCCTTAATAAACTCTTATTATAAAAAACTAGAAAAAACACGGAAAAACTGGAAATTATTCAGCCTTGCTTCCTCTCATCTTCTTAAAGCTCTCAACCAGGTCAACAATGTATTTGCCGTCTTCAAGCTTATATATTAAGGGTTCCTTGGCCTTGAACAGCTTTACAATGTCCAGTTTGTACTTGCCTGGCTTAAGTATTTCTATGCTCTCAATATCCAGGATTACAGGCTTTTCAGTGTCAATCTCATCACCAATAAGGTCATACACGTCTTTTTCTATCTGCGCTTGTTCTTGCTCGGTTACCTTCTCTGCTTCTTGCTTTTCCTGTATTGCTTTTAGCTTCTCAGGCCTGATAAAGTAGAACATCTTGGCTCCGCAAGAGCATCCCTTTAGTATCTCTGAAGAGCCATCATCATACATCCTTCCGCATCTAACACACTGGTGTGGCATGGTATTATAGTAGAATGAGGTAAGGGTTTATATTGTTTTCGACTAAATTCATTTTGTCGGATCAGTAAATTTGTAAATTTCCTGTTTTTTATTTTGAATTTTCCTGCATAACTTTAAATACTGTTTTGAATTCCTTTTGTTCTATGTTTGTTGAATATGAGGGAATATTTACAGCTGAATTTGAAGATTCTGATTTGTCTTCTTTAGTTTGGATTCCTGAATATAGAAAAACTATTGAACCTGAAATAGGTGATGCTTATGGATATGGCCTGCAGTTATCAAGGGCAAAAGTCACTTTTAGTCAGACTGTTGAGAATACATCTCCTTTGTCAAACAAGCAACGTTTATCTTTTGTTTTTGGAAAACAAAAGCATCCTTTGAATCCTGCTGCTTATTTTAGTTCTTATTATGCTTCTATCTTTGTGACTTTTTCATCTGGTCCTTTTGGTGACGTAGATGGTCATTGGGTGCATTTAGATTCTCGTAATATGGGAATAATTAAGTATGCTGATTTTGGGAGTAAATCACTTAATCCTGGTGGTGAAGCTTTGATAAAGGATTTGTTCCGTAACAAAGACAAACTTATTCAAGTCAGAGGTTTGACTGATAAGGATTTAGAAACATTAGTAACTTTACTTGATAGAATCCAAACCAAGTATAAAGAAGGTCGATTGAGTGTGTTTTAAATTAATATTCACTTCTTTTTCTTCTTCTTAGTATCTTCTGTGAATAACAGTATCTTGTCAGGGTCTTTTTTTATCTCTTTGATTATGCTTGCAGGCCCTATAATGGTTAAGCCTCTCCTGCTCCCTAGAATAAAGTTTATGAATGCGGTTCTTATCTTATCTGTAAAAGCCCTGTCCTTTTTGTCAAGGTCAAGCTCTTCTATCTCTATACCTTTGAACCTGTCGTCTATCTCTTCCATGGTCTTTCTTATTAGCTCTGATTTCTCACTGCTGCCTAGTTTTCCTTCTATCAGAACTATCTTATCTTCCCGTACCACTTTTAATAATCTCTGTATCTTCTTCTCAGAGCTAAGACTGCTAATCTCTGTGTAAGGGATGAATTGGAGGGTTAGCATTTTTCTTTTCCTCTTTTATTTACTTATTGGTCACCTTGAACAAGGCTTCGTAAAACTCATCAATATTCTTGCCATACTTTGCACTGATGCCTATAACATCATATTGTGGAAAGGCTGCTTGTACTTTTTTTACATCAGATTTTTTTAAATCTATCTTGTTGCCTACTACAAGTACAGGTATCTTTCTTGCTTCAAGATTACCTATGATTGTGATGTTTACCTGCGAGTAAGGGTCTTTGGTAGAGTCTAGTACAACCACTACTGCGTCCATGTCATCCAGCCATTTAATAGCATCAACCACTCCTTTGGTTGCTTCTTTTGCCCTGGTTTTGGCTTCTTTTTCTTTTAGACCTGCTTTTAAGAAATCTTCATAATCTATCTTGGTGGCTATTCCTGGTGTGTCTACCAGGTTAAAGGTTAGTTCTTTGCCTTTTGACTTCTTTGATTTGATGGTGATTTGTTCTTTTATCTGTATCTCTCTTGTTTCATGAGGGATCCCACTTACCTTGCCTACTTCTTCACCTATCCAGTCCATTGCTATCTTATTGGCTAGAGTGGTTTTTCCTCCGTTTGGAGGTCCGTATAGGCCTAGTTTTACCTCTCCTTTCGTCTTAAAAAGGTTTTTCAGGAATTTTCTTAAAAAATTAGTAAAAAGTCCCATGATACTAATTTGTTATATTGGTTGTATATAAAGATTACTATTTGGTGATATTAGGGAACTGGTAGAATAAGCTTATTTCTTTTTCTTTTCATAATCTTCTATGGCTTTGTGAAGTGCATTTAATCCTAGTACTGAGCAATGTATTTTTACAGGAGGCATCTTTCCAAACCTTTTTATAATGTCTTGCTTGGTTATCTTCTTTGCCTGCTCTACTGTCTTTCCTTTAACCATTTTAGTCATTACAGAAGTGGTTGCTATGGCTGCTATGCACCCAAAGGTCTTGGCTTTTATATCAATTATTTTATTATTCTTTATTCTTAGGAATATCTCCATCATATCCCCGCAGGTCGGATTACCAACTATGCCATGACCGTCAGGGTTCTTTATCTCTCCTATATTGCTGGGATGCTTGAATTCTTCTATTACTTTCTTGGTATAATTAAGATGACTCATTTAAACACACACCTCGTATGAAAATATTTTCATATGATTAAGAATTCATAATAGCTTTATAAAAGTTTCGCTTGAAAAGCGAATACCTCAAAAACTTGTTTTTGTTGGTTTTGCTTGAAAAGGGAATACCTCAAAAACTTGTTTTTGTTGGTTTTGCTTGAAAAGGGAATACCTCAAAAACTTG
>LSSJ01000004.1 GCA_001595785.1 Euryarchaeota archaeon SM23-78 | reverse complement strand
CCGAAGGCAATTTTTTAATTATATTTTAATTATATTAATGTATAACTAATATTTAAAGGTTTTGGATTTTCACTTTAATTGCTTAAATACCTGTTTAATAAATACTGCTAATAAGAAATCAAGATGTTTTTAACAAAATTGTAATTATTACGATTTATACCTTGTCTTCTAATATAACATCCTCAATTGAATATTTAGGATGCGTGACCACAAGTACCTCTAGTTCAGAGCCTTGTTCTGCTTCTAGAAAGTGGAAGGTATCTTGGGGTATGCTTATTGTGTCTCCCTGCTCAATCCTGTAGTTGTCTTCTCCTATGGATAAGCTTCCTTCTCCTTTTACTATGAAGTATACTTCCTCCATTACTGAGTGCTTGTGCTTCTTGGCTTGGTCTTTAAGATTAACATAAGCCAGGCTTAGGGCTTGAGAAGAGTAGAGCTCTCTTATAGTTCCACAAGCATCTTTTATTGCTTGGACTGCATTGAAGGGTATAAAGTTATCTGGTCTTTCTCCATAGTATTCTAGGCCTTGTTTCTCTATCATTTCTGGTTTTATGTGAAAGTGTACATAGGATTGCCAGTCATACCTATTGCCTGCCTCTCTTTTTGCTTGTTCTTCTAATTTGGTTTTTTCTTTTTCTGCTTCTGCTCTTGTAAAGTACATTCCTTTTAGATTAGTCTCTTCTCTATACTCATAGTCATCGCCTGTGTACCTGTTTTCATACAACCGATAAATCCTTAGTTTTGGGATTTCTTTCATAATATCACCGAATTTTTTAATAAATTTTTTCATATTTATATGTAAAATAGTAAACTTTATATATTAATATCTTAAATATAGTAAATATTATGGCAAAAAACCTTAAAAATCCTGAAATATACCAACCAGATAAAAAGGATATAGAGATAATCAAGATGCTAGAGCAAGATGGAAGAATACCAATCCTAGAACTAGCTAAAAGAGTAAACTTAAGCCATGAAACAGTTAGATACAGGCTTAACAAGCTAAGAAAAAAAGGAGTGATAGAGAAATTCATAGTAAGGATTAACAAGAAAAAACTAGGGTATAATATATATGCAGTGATAATGATAGCGACCTGGAACTACACCAAAGAGGAATGGCAAGAATTCTTAGATTATCTATTAAAAAAACAGAGTGTTGTCTCTGTTGAAAAAATCACAGGCACCTATGATTTAAAAATAGCAATATGGGCTAAAAACCCAGAAGAGCTAGACACAGTATTTCACAGTATTAAGACAAAATTCTCAAAGATAATTAAGGACTGGCAGAGCTTTATATTCACAAAACAATATAAGTGGGAGGAGCTTCCCTTTTAAAATGTCAAAACTATCCAAGCTAAGAGCCAAGAACCTTGAACTTGCAAGAAAAGCAGTTAAGGAATCTGTTAGTCCTGACTTATTCGTAATTAATGTAATAAATAACATTGAAGAGTTGCAGAAAGCTATTAATACCCTAACCAAAAGACTAAGGGAGTGGTACTCTATCTATCTACCAGAGCTTGATAAAGAGGTAAGTGATAATGAAGCATTTGTAAGACTAGTGCTGAAAAAAGACAAGAAGGCATTGTTTAAGGACTTAAAAATAAACAACACCATGGGTGCTGACCTAGCAAAAAAAGATGTTGAGCCCATGCTCTTAATAGCAAAAAACATTGATAACCTTACTCAGCAAATCAGAGAGCTAGAAAAATACTTGGAAACAACAATGAAGGAGTACTGTCCAAACCTCTTAACCATTGCAGGCGCCTTAGTAGGAGCCAAACTACTCAGAGGAGCAGGCAGTCTTAAAAAGCTGGCACTGATGAGAAGCAGCACCATACAATTATTAGGAGCAGAAAAGGCTTTGTTCAGGCACATAAGAACAGGAGCCAAACCACCTAAGTATGGGTATCTTATGCAGCACCAATTAGTTCAAAAAGCAAAGAAAACAGATAAAGGAAAAGCAGCAAGAGCCCTGGCAGATAAGATATTCATAGCAGTAAGAATTGATTTTTTCAAAGGAAAATACATGGGCGATAAATTATTAAAAGAATTAGAGGTGAGGTTCAAATGAAAACAACAAAATCAAAGATTTTGAGCTTTCATAAAAATAAGAATTTAAAAAGAGGTGAATTTTTATGAAGATAAGCCGACACGATAAACTATTATTATTAGAGCAAGAAATAGTTGCTTTGTTACTGATAATAATTCTTGGAGCAATTTTTTATTTTTACCAAAACAACCCTTACTTTTACCTGATAACCTTATTAGTAGGCTTTGTCTTTTACTTCTGGATGCTCTACGAAGAAAACATCCACAAAACAGGCAAGAAGCATGTTTATTTTGAGCATACCTCAAGCTACATAATCCTTGCACAAACAGCTCTTGTACTAGCCTTATTATTCAAGAACCTAGCAATAGATTATTTAATAATCATTTTCATGGTGATAAGCGTAATCATGTACAGTGTAAGTCTTACAAGGATATTGTTATATAAGGCAGTGTTTAAGAAGTGAGGGTTAATGCCAATTTTAGCGTAGCAAGGGTGGGTGAGGCCGATTTATTTGGGGTTAGCACCATTTGTTGCGGAGGCAACACCCAGTATACAATCAACCGCGAAGGAGGGGGTCGCCCCCTACGGGGAGCCGGAGCACTCATCAGCCATAAGCGGGCCGGAGCCTGGTGCTAACCATTACCGAGTTGGCCCCACCCGAGCGTAGCTTTTTGAATGAAACTTAAAGGTGAACTAATTGGAGCACAACAAAAATCCTTTATCAGGATTTTTGAGCTTTTCAAAAATGAAAAGAATAAACAAATTCAATGTATTCGAGGATAACAAACAAAAAAGATTCCTCTACACCCAAAATCTGGTCCCTAGCAAAGCCTTGTTTGAAGAAGAATTAATAATAGATAAAGGAGTTGAGTTCAGAGCCTGGGATGTGTATAGAAGCAAATTAGGAGCTGCTATTAAGAAAGGCATCTCTCAGATTGGTATTAAGCAAGGTGATAAAGTGCTTTACCTTGGTGCAGCGCACGGCTTTACACCTAGCTATGTATCAGATATTGTTGGTAAAGAGGGTTTTGTTTTTTGCATTGATAATGCTCCTCGTGTAGTTCGAGACTTAGTCTTTGTGTGCGAAGAAAGAACTAACATGGCACCTATATTAGCTGATGCTAATCATCCTGATAGTTACAAAGACTTAATTACCAAAGAAGTAGATGTTGTTTACCAGGACATTGCTCAGAGAAACCAAGTGGATATCTTTCTTAAGAACTGTGATGCGTATCTTAAAAAAGGGGGTTTTGGATTGCTTGCACTAAAGGCTAGAAGTGTTGATGTTTCTAAGAAGCCAGGGGATATATTCAAAGAAGTAAGAAAGCAATTAGAAAAAAGCAGCATGGTAGTGGTTGACCAAAGAAAACTTGAGCCTTATGAAAAGGATCATGCCATGTTTGTGTGTAAGAGAAAATGATTAGAGGTAAGAGTCTATGTTTTTTAAGCATGAAGAAGAAGAGCCTATAGCTTATTTAACAGGGTTTGAAGGAGCTTTTAAAATTACCAAACAGGTTACTACTATTGGCAGTTCTACTGATAATGATATTGTTATTCCTTCACCTTATATAAGCAAGAGGCATGCTAGAATAATCTATGATCTTAATACTAATAGTTTTGTTTTTGAGGATTCTTCGCTTTGCGGGACGCGAGTTGACATGTTAGGAAGAATCAGGCATAAAAAAGTGCCTTTAAAAGATGACGATGCATTGTTTTTTTGGCGTGCAGGATTTGGTTTTCATCCTGTCATGGCTGTTTTAGTTGATCCTAATGATATTAATCATATACTTCCAAGAACAAGACCAATTGTGATTGGCAGGCAAGGTGACATTCTAGTTGACCAAAAATATAAGTTCTATGTTTCAAATAAACACGCTGTTATTAAGTATAATCTTCGTCGTAGAAAATATTTTATTAGGGATATGGACAGTCATACTGGGACCTTTGTTAATAAAAGAAGAGCAGGTAAAAGATTAGGAATCGCTCTTAAAGACGGAGACGAGATTTCTTTTGGCACTTCAAAGCAGGATCATAACCTTTTTTTTAAGTTTGTTCATTATGCTGTTGATAAAAAAAAGAAGATATATCTTAAGTCCTTTGAGCATGAACCTGATATGAGTCAAATACTTAAATCAATTGAGGATGGTATTTTTCATGATGATCTTGAATTTTCATATATGGTAAAAGGAATTCTTGAAAGCCATGGCTTTGTGAAAGCAGGTTATAAATGGTTCAAAGGTGGTGCTGGTGGATGGATTCGCTTTGGAAAAGGAGATGTTGATAAGATTTTCATTTTTCCTAATGCTGTTTCTGATGATGAAATTTTTGATCCTGCATGCCAAAGGTATTTTAAGGTGTTTATACAGCCAGATAAAGAGGGTTTTTTTGCTGTTTTTAACCAGTTAATCTTAACTCTTGATAAGAATTTTGATATTTTTGATGGAAAAGTGAATGCTTCTGGTCAATTAGTGGGAAAAGAGGATGCTGCTTATAATGAGAATATTGTTCTTTACTTAAGACCTAGGAAAACCGATGATTTTAACAAACTAGGCCCTGATTATTACCATGACAAAGCATTGCAGGTTATAGAGATTCTTAAAAAAGGGCTTAGTAGTTTGGAAGAACATGGCTTTGGCGGTGCGCCTTATACAGAACCAGTCACTCGCTTGATTCATTATAGGCAAGGAGGGCGTTACCTTCGGACTCGAAAGAATGTGAACTTACATTTCTTTATGCCTCCGCATTATGCACTTTTTAATATTGGAAGGATAAACAAGTTAATGAAAAAAGAAAAAGAAACTACTCTTTAGTAACAACAAACCGAAAACTTTATATATGAGTTATACCAAAGAACACATATAAAAGGTTGAAAAAAATGATAAGTGAAACATGTATCGTCGGACAAGGAAGTTCTGTTCTATCTAGTTTCACTTATAGAAATTTTCTTGGCACTGCAGCCTATACAAGATATTTTAGTTACAAAAGGCTGTGAGTGTCCATAGGCCAATATTCTTAATCGCCTGGGAGCCCCTGGGCAACGCAAAAAGCCTGAAAAGCTAACTAGCGTGCTAAAGCCCCAGACTTCTAGGAGAATCATACTCACAAGATACTTGACAAAAGACTAAACAAAACTCAACAAAAAAATCGCGGTTCAAACCCGCGGGAGGTGAAAGCAAATGGGAATTGAAACCAAACTCAAGGAACTTGGAATAAAGAAAATTCTTGTGGTAGATGACACACCAAAACATGTGCAGACTGCTTTGAGCTATCTCAAGCAACTAGAGCAGTACAGCATACAAACAGAAGGCGCAACAAGTGCAAAAGAAGCAAAAGAAAAGATTAAGGAAAGCTATGCAAAAGACCAGAAATACGACTTGGTGCTGAGCGACCTGCAAATGGAGCAGTTAGAGAGCGGATTAGAAGTAGTAAGGGAAGGACTCAAGCACTTTGCAGACTGCTTCATAGTAACTGGAAGATGCTACAAGGATTCGCATCACGGACCAACAACAACCTTGATGCCAACACAAGAAGTAGTGAGCGGAAGAAAAGACCAGGAAAAAGTATGGGAAGCCCTACTAAAGAAAGCAGTGCATTACATGGAAGGAAAAGGAAAGTCAATAAGACTGTCCTTGAAGAAATACGGAAAATACGTTGGAATACCTTTCGAAGGACCTTCCCTGGACATTATGGTACGAATGTACAAACTGTAAAAGAATCGCAGTGTAATCTGCGGGAGGTGAAAAAATGGTCGAACTGGCAGCATTAGCAGTGGTTTCGCTGGTTTCCTGCCTAGTTGTAGGTATGTACTACTCGATTGCCATGGCAAGAGCCTATGAAAAAGCCTTGCGAGAGCGAGAGGCAAGGGAGAGGAAAGAACAGCCTTGGCTGTTTGTAAAAGCACCTAAATTAGAGGAAAAACCAAAAGAAGGATTAGAACAAGAATCCCTTGACCTTGAGAAGATAGCTCTCAAAGAGCTTCCAAGGCAACTGGACAAGAAGCCAAAAGGACTGCTTGCTGAATTATACATCAAAAAAGAGGTCTACATTAGGAAAGACTTAGCAGAACAACAATAAAAAAATCGCAGTCTAACCTGCGGGAGGTGAAAAAGCATGAAAGCAAAACAACCCAAAAAGATTGCCATAATATCGTACAACGTAATCGGCAAAGGACAATATGACAACGGTGTATTGAAAGGGAAAGGCGTAGAGATACATATATCTCAGAACGGACATAAGAGCAAGTGGGCAGCTAGTCAGGGTAGCTGGAAAGAAAAAGAAGAGGCTAGAAAAGTTGTAGCCAAAGATGTGGTAGGTATGATACCACTTGAAGAGATGGACCATGTGTATCTCTACGTCGGAGCTGATGGTGGTGAAGAAGCCATTAAGCAAGCCAAAGATGTCCCTGCTGACAAGATATCATATGTCCTGTGCGGATGCAACTATGGCATGAAGAAAGGAATGATTAAGGAATTTGGCAAAGCCCAAGCTGAAATCATAAAATGCGAATGCGGTGGACGCGAAAAACTAGAGCAAATACTGAAACAATACCTGTAAGGCTGATACTGATGTAATATCCAAGAAAAACATCGCAGTTGGCCTGCGGGAGGTTGATAACATGGATTTAAGCAACACTTAAAAACTATTTTTGTCTTTGTTTTTTAACCCATATCTTCTTGAAAAGAGAAAGCGTCAAGGTTGACAAAATAAAAGCAAGAGTAGGCACTATTGAGTTAACAAAGGGTTTGGGCAAGCCAGCTACTAAAAAGAATAATACAATTATAACATAGGTAAGGATTGCTATCAATATTCTTCTTAACCATGATGTCTCCCAAGCCTTATCAGCCTCTACTCTCTTGTTTCTTTCCTTAATCTTTTCTATTTCCTTTTGCAAGCCCTTGATAGTTACCATAAATATAAGTTATTCTAAGAGGATATATAAAATTTTTCAAAAACACATAAAAACCCTTTATTTATCCTAATCTCTATGAAAGGCTTACTCCTCTTAAGCTCTGGTATTGACAGCCCTGTAGCTGGAAGAATGATGATTGATAAGGGTGTTGAGGTTATTGCACTTCACTTTCTTTTGCTTGACAACAAGAAAGAAGAAAAAAAAGTAAAAGATTTGGCAAAGAAGACTGATGTAAAGCACTTATTCTTTGCAGACCTAAGACCTTGCCATGAAGCTTGTAAGCAGAAGGGCAATGCTAGGTTTACATGTGTGTTCTGCAAGAGGTGTATGCTCAGGATTGCTGAAAGGCTAGCTAAAAAAGAAAAATGTGATTTCTTGATTACTGGTGAGAACCTTGGGCAAGTAGCCAGCCAGACCCTTGATAACATGGCTGTTATTAATACAGTTGTTAAGATGAAAGTACTTGCTCCTCTTCTAAGCTTTGATAAGAATGATACAGTAAAACTAGCAAAAAAGTATGGAACATATGATTTGTCAATAAAAAAGAGCCCTGGATGCCCTTATCTGCCAAGAAGACCAGTTACAAGAGCAAAGTTAGAGAAGATAGAGAAACAAGAGGAATGGGTAGGTGTGGATAAATTAATAGAAAAGAATTATAAGAGTATAAAGCAGGTGTTCTGATTTTTATTTAAACATAACTGGATTTGAGTAGGAAGGTTTTTATATATTTTAATAATACCCTATTCTTCTATGAAGCATAAGCTAACGGATATTGTTAACTCTTTTCACGATCTTCATACAAAAGATTATATAAAAGATCGAATACCGCCAGCAGTGTTTGTGAATATATACACTCCCTTACATTTTATTACAAATGCAATATATAATCCTGCCCCAGGTCACTCTTTTGATTTTTTAACAGTAGGAGGACTTTCTGGTGTTATAATGACTATTACAGGAAGTAAAAATAAGACTTTAGAGTTCTGTGGTGCTATGACTCCAGCTGCAATAGGTTCTTTAGATGAATATCTACATTTTATATTTCCATATAATGTTACTGATATTAAAGATTGCTTTGCATATTTTGAGGGTGCATTACTAACATATTTTGGTGCAAGATATTTGCGTAGAAAACTATTTCAAAGAAAAAAAGAACTAAAGTCTTCTTTACATGAAGATGATTATCCCAAGCAAGCCCTCACCAACCCATAGAACAAAGGCCCTGGTTTTTCTAATCTGCTTTTTAGCTCTGGATGAGCCTGGGTTCCTACAAAGTATTTGTGTTTTGGAAGCTCGATAAACTCCACTAGTTTCCTGTCAGGACTCATACCACTAAAGACCATTCCTTTCTCTAACAAAACCTTGTGGTAGTCAGGATTAACCTCATATCTGTGCCTGTGCCTCTCAGAAACCTCTTTTTGCTTGTCATAAAGCTCCCATATCAAGGTTTTTTCCTTCATAACAGTAGGATAAGCGCCTAGGCGCATAGTCCCTCCTTTGTCTGTTATCTTTTTTTGCTCAGGAAGAATGTCAATAACAGGGTGCTTGGTCTTAGGATTAACCTCTGTTGTGTTTGCGTCTTGTAATCCACACACATTCCTTGCAAACTCTACTACTGCTAGCTGTAAGCCATAGCACAAGCCAAGAAAAGGAATATTGTTTTCACGGCAGTACTGAATCACCTGAATCTTGCCCTCTGTTCCTCTTATACCAAAACCACCAGGCACAATAATACCATCAATGCCTTTCAAAAGCTTTTTTGCATCCTCCTGGTTTTTCACATTAGTAGTCTCAACCATCTTAACATTAATCCTTGCTCTAAGATTAGCACTGCAGTGCTTTAAAGCTTCAAGAATACTAGCATAAGAATCCTCGAGTTTGGTATACTTACCACAAATAGCAATGGTTACTTCTTTTTCAGGATTAGCAAGGTTATCAACCAGTTTTTTCCACTCAGGCTTAACACCAGAACTAATACCAAGCTTTTCCTTTATAATCTGATTAATCCCTTCTTCTGAGAAAACAACAGGAATCTTGTAAACATTATCAACATCAAGACCAGTAATAACAGCTTTTTCCTCAATATTACAGAAAATACTAATCTTCTTTTTAATCTTATCATCAAGGTATTCTGAGCACCGACCAATAATAATATCAGGTTGAATACCCCTCTCCCTTAATAAAGCAACTGACTGCTGAGTAGGCTTGCTCTTCTGCTCATTAACATTAGTAGGAATAGGAACATAACTTAGATGAATATATATTATATTATCTTTACCCACGTCATTCCTTAACTGCCTGCAAGCCTCAACATAAAGCTCATTTTCAATATCACCAATAGTACCACCAACCTCGATTACAAGCACATCAGCTTTTTCATTATCAGCAACCCTAAAAAACCACTCCTTAATATAATCAGTAACATCAGGTATGAGCTGGACATTCCTACCAAGATAATCTCCTCTGCGCTCCTTCTGGATAACAGCCTCATAAACCTTGCCCATGGTAAGATTCCAGTAGAACTTACATATGACCCCAAGAAAACGCTCATAATGACCAAAATCCATGTCAACCTCTCCGCCATCATCAAGCACAAACACCTCTCCGTGCACAATAGGATTCATAGTGCCAGGATCAACATTAAGATAACCATCGCACTTAATAGGAATGACTCTTAAGCCAGCCTTAGTAATAAGATTACCAATACTGGCAGCAGCCACACCTTTGCCAAGACCAGAGAGAACACCGCCAGTAACAACGATGTACTTCCTCTTAGAAGACCCCTTTTTGCGCATTAAAGAATGAAGATAAAAGAAGTATATAAATATTGTTGAAGTGGAAAATAAATGTTACTGACTATTTTTCATAACAACCTTTAAAAAATCCACTCACTTTACAGGTATTATTATGGCATTAAAACTCTACAATACTCTGAGCAGGAAAAAAGAAGTATTTAAGCCTATTCATCCTCCGGATGTTGGGATTTAATTCTTATAAAAATATATTTCTGCGGTCCAATAACAAGATTTTTATATTCATTTAAATTACCAGCGGAAATGAATAAAAAATCTAAATTATTGGCCGATTTGATAAATAAGGGTATATTGATTAAGAATAAAAACAAATTTTATCTGAAATTTGATTCTTTCAAATTATTTGAGATCGATAAAATATTTCTAAAACATAAAGATTATGATGATATTCTGATTTTAACGAGTGATAATATTATTTTCGAGTATTGGATTAAACAAAAAATAATGATTCCTCCATGGCATACCCACTGGTTTCAACTCAGAGACAATTTCTTATTAAAATTGAAGAACAAATTATTAAAAACACTTTTAGATAAGGCAATAAAAAAAGCAGGAACATTAAATAAATTATGTAAATCTTTAGAAATGAGCACACCTTCTTTTTACAATGTTTATTATGGGAAAACATTTATGATTTCTGTCAGGAAATTAAGGAAATTATTGAATTATCTGAATTTGTTATATATTGAGTTTAACAATAGAATAGAATATACTAAAAAAGGGTCTATAATTTCTATTCAGAATCCGATTTTCCCTATAAATTTGAACTCTGAGCATGGAGCTTTTATATTAGGGGCTATAGTTTCTGATGGTTGTATATATATTGATAAAAAAGCAAGAGGAATTCTTAGAACAAAATATTCAACTAGTGAAACTGAATCCTTAAAACAATTTATTAATCACATTAATAGAATCTATGGGAAAGTGCATATGTGTAAGGAACATATTAGGAACTGCGAAATAATAAGAATAGGATCTTCCATCATAGGAGAGACCTTAATTAAAGTTGGAGCAATATTAGGACACAAGGCTAAAGTTGATGGAATGGTTCCTTGGTTGATTAGGTTGGGTTCAAGACAATTAAAAATTAATTATCTTAGAGCAGTATTCAGTGATGAAGCTAGCATCTACATAGGAAAAAAGCCTTATTCAGGATACATTATTTTATCTAGGTATAAACACATAAACAAATTAACAAGGAGGCAAAGGGACACATTAGTAAGTTTGGAAAGGTATATGAATGCCAGAAAATTTCCCACAGGTCATATTATTAAGAGTATTACTATAAAAAAAGCACTAGAAAAAATGAAAAGAGACGCTGGCATGTTAACTATAATTACTTCATTACCAAATCTTCTGTTAGGAGAATCAAAAATTCTTAGTGATCTCAGTATTAAACATAGGCTTTGGAGCAGAAATTTAAATAAAACACCTGCAGGGAATTATAGTCTATGTTGTGATTTATTCATAAACAAAAAGAGCAGTATCATAAAATTTTATAAAGAGGTAGGCTTTTCTTTGTCTAGTAAACAAGAAAAACTTATAAAGCTGGTAAACAAATTAGAAAATAAAAATGGGTTTGAAATTATATAATACACTAAGCCGGAATAAGGAAATTTTTAAGCCATTGAATCCGCCTAATGTGGGCATGTATGCTTGCGGGCCAAACAAAATTCTTACTTAGAGGATTTTGGGCATGCCGTTTATAACTATGCTCATATAGGTAATCTTCGCACTTACATATTCAATGATATCCTTCGTCGCACTCTCTTAAAGAATGGCTTTAAGCTTAAAGAAGTCATGAATATAACAGATGTAGGCCATCTTACTAGTGATGCTGATACAGGTGAGGACAAGATGTTAGTAACTGCTAGGAAGGAGAAGAGGAGTGTATTGGATATTGCAAAGTTCTACACACAAGCCTTTTTCAGGGATACAGAGAGACTTAATATTCAAAAACCTGAAATCATTCCAAAAGCAACAGAGCATATCAAAGATATGATTGAAATGGATAAAAAAATAGAAAAAAATGGTTTTGCTTATTTTAGAGGCGGAAATCTTTATTTTGACACTGCTAGGCTTGGTGATTATGGTAAGCTAGCACGTCTCAAGCTTGATGAGCTTAAAGAAGGAGCTAGAACTGACAAAGACCCTAACAAAAAGAACCCAACAGACTTTGTTTTATGGTTTACTAAGTCAAAATTCAAGGACCAAGAAATGAAATGGGACAGCCCTTGGGGCACAGGCTATCCTGGCTGGCACTTAGAGTGTAGTGCTATGAGTTCAAAATACCTTGGAGAACAATTTGATATTCACACAGGAGGTATTGATCATATCCCTGTTCATCATACAAATGAGATTGCGCAGGCAGAAGCTGCTTTTCAAAAAAAGCCTTGGGTTAAGTACTGGATTCATGGAGAATTCTTGGTCATGGATAAGGGCAAGATGGCTAAGAGCGCAGGCTCATTCATAACTTTACAAACAGTTATTGATAAAGGCTTTGAACCTCTTGCTTATAGATTCTTATGCTTAGGAACGCATTACAGAAAGCAGTTAATGTTCAGCTGGGAAGCCATGGATACTGCTGCTAGTGCTTATAAGGCTTTGAAGAACAGGATTGCTGAACTAAAAAGAGATGATTCTAGCTTTGATAAGGGTAATAAGGTTGAGTTCTATAAAAAAGAGTTCATGAACAGGATTAATGATGATTTGAACATGCCCCAAACCCTTGCTCTTCTTAATGACATGTTAAAAGATGATAAGCTTGGTACCAAGGAAAAACTTAATTTAATATCTGAGTTTGATAAAATCCTTGCTCTTAACCTGCTCAAAGAAGAAAAGATTAAGATCCCCAAGGAAGTCCAGGAATTAGTTGATAAGAGGGAAAAGGCTAGAAAAGAAAAAGATTTTAAGCTTGCAGACAAATTACGAGATGAAATAACCAAGAGAGGCTTTATTCTAGAAGATACTAAGGAAGGGGTTAGGATAAGAAAAAAATAATTATCTTTGTGGGTGTTCTTGGTCTAAGGCTGTGAAGAGCGGGCTACCCTCTTCTTTATCTCCAAGAGACATATCCCGGGAAGGCGTTGTTCCGTATAGCTCGTTTGCTATTACTTTCTGTTCTTTTTCACTAAGGTCACTGAATGAAATCATATCTATTTTTCTTGGTATTTTTATTCCTGTTTCTTCTAAGAAGTCCATGTCTTTATTCCATATTACTTGGTCGATAAGAGGTATGAATTTCTTTACATCCTCTTTTACTTCTTGCTCATCAATTATTTGTTCTAAATAATATAGATGATATATTGCGTTTTTAAAATTATTTTTTAGTTTGAAGTTATACTTTTTTAACTTGGCAGCTTGCCATGTAAAATAAGGATTTGTTTCTGCTATTAGGTCAACAACTTCTTTAAAATCAACTCTGTAGTTTTTACTAATAGCATTGGCTTGGGTTATTGATGTTTCATCGATTTTTGTATATGCGTATATCATATCTCTTAATTCAAGCTTCCATTCCTTGGATTTATCTCCTAGTTTTAACATAGTTTTCACACTGTAAGCAATCACTGCTCTAGTTAGGGTTCCTAGTTGCCCGCTTGTCTTCCTTGCTATTGTGACTACATAATCTGTTAATTCTATTGTGCTATAACCAAAATCAGAGTGTAATGAGAGAACATCATCCAAATGGGATAATCCGAGATTCTTTACAGGGTAGGCGATGTCGTGCACAGATAAATCATTTTCCTTTGCTATTTTGTTCTTATTTGCTATTACTTCAAGTTTTTCATATTCTCCTGGGCTTACTAACAGCAAGTTTTTCTTATTCCTATCTGTTAAGCGTATTGTTTCCTCTTCTTCTACGATTTCTTTTAGGTCTTTTTTCATTTTTAATCCCCCTTTATTAATATAAAAATAATTATTATTTTCTTAATTTGGAAAAGCGTGTTCTTCCGTATTTTTGCTCAGAGGAATTAGTAATTACCTCGTAAACTTCGTCATCTTCGCTAAAATTTTTTTGAAGGAATTTCTCCATTCCCTCTAATCCATGATATATGATTACATGTTGGCATAAGTCTCTGTCACATAACTTTTCTCCCTTGATTAATTTTAAGTAATAATTATTTTTTTGAATACATTCTATGCCTCCAACAATCCTAATACCGTCTATTAGATATGCAAAGTCTGAACAAGTTTTACCATAGCCTAAGGGTATGCCTTTTTCTGCTATTGCAAGCATAACTACATCCTTAAAGTTCAAGCCTTGTTGATTTGCTATTTCCTCTATTTTCTTACTTAACTCCAGTACTTCCTCAACATTATCAGGCAGGTATAAATGAAGGCAGAGCAAGTCCATTATTCTATGCTCAGGAAGTTCATAGCCTTGCATTATTGAATCAATGCTGGTCTTAATTTCTTCTTGTTTTTCTTCTTCTATTGTTTCGAATATCCAGGCAAGAGCCTTATTTTTATTTAGTATCCTTTCTAGTTTTCCTTCTTCTATTATCTCAGAGCTTTTTTTTGGCATATTTATTATTCCTCCTCCTTGAAAAAACACAACATATACGTTTTTGAGGTTTATATATTTTTCTTTTGAGTATATCAAACCCATTTATATATATTTCTATTGTAGAGTAGTGACAAATAAGGGCGTATGCTTTTATTGGTAGGGGTCCTAAAATTAAGTGTGCCTGAGCTGGCACTTTTAGGACACCCCTCCTTACCATAAACTATTTAAAACAATCTAAGCTTCAAAAGAAACATGCCTCCGTAGCTTAGTGGTGGAGCATGCGGCTGTTAGGCTTAGCACGTTTTTGTGCGAGCACGCCAGGAACTTTTTCCTGAGCGAACCACTATAGACACCGCAAGTTATGAGCCCAAAGCTCAAAGCCGGTATAGGTCCCCAGTTCGAAGGTAATCCGAAAGTCTGGGCGGAGGCGCTTTTCACACTCATGGGCCCGTAGCTTAGCCTGGTGGAGCACACGACTGATAACCTTAGCGCTTTTTTGCGCGAGGTTCCCAGGAACTTGTTCCTGAGGACGCGTAGGGTAAAGTAGAAATCGTGCGGTCCCGTGTTCGAACGAGGAATCGGAGAATTTCTGTTGTCTCGGAACTCCGTTCCTGCGACAATCACGGCGGGCCCATTCATTACTCTAGAGATCTGTTTCTTTGTCAAAAAGCTTGACAACAGCTGTTGCTTTATCAATAAAAGGAAGAATATCCTTTAAAGGGGTTCTTTTGTTACCGATATAGAAGAGCATGTAATCATTATCTGCCTCTATGGTCATCAAGAGCTTTCTGCTCTCAAAAAAATTTAGGATAGGAGAGTTAAAAACCTCCTTAATCCTTTCTTTATCATCCCCTTTCAATATGTATTGCTTTGAAAAATTAGGGTGGTTGTCAAAGCTAATCCATTTCTCACTAGAGGTATCAAGTTTATCAAAAAAAGTCTTGGTTTTCAGGGAAAAAGAAGGCAGGCTGGTGTTTTGCAGCTTAACCATGAACATGGTTAGCACGGTAGTATGCCTGTTTCCCCCTCTCCTGCTGGTAAGGCGGTAGTCAAAAATATTCCAGTGATAGCCTCCTCTCTTGCCTCTTATTAAATTCAGAATCTTTGCAAACTTATCAAGGTTTAAAGACCTGAGATTGGTTTTGGGAAGGCTCAACACAGGGTTTTGGTCAAACTGAAAGCCAATTCTTAAACAAAACTCCATTAAGTGCTTTTTTCTTCTTTTATTATTAATAATAGAAGAGATGAACATAAAGAGGAAAGCCACAACTCCGATAATAACAGGCCCTATTCGGGCTAGTGCATTTATTATATCAGCTGCCATACAACCCTAAAAGAAATAATGATATATAAAGTTAGTCCTTCACCAAACAATTTTTAAAACCCCTTGTATTTCCCAGAACAATGCAAAAAACCTCTAAGATTAAGCACTTGTATGATAATAATGTTCTCAATATCTGTCTTGACACGATAGATAAGGGAAAGCAGGCTTTGGTATTTGTTAATACTAAGAACAGTGCAGAGGCAGAGGCTGAGCGTATTAGTAGAAAGATAAAACTTAAGGAAAAAGACAAGAAGGTGCTTGAAGAGCTAAGTCAAAAAGTGCTTACAACCCTGGATAGACCTACCAAGCAGTGCCAGAGACTAGCCTTGTGTGTTAGGAATGGAGTGGCTTTTCATCATGCAGGTCTGCACTCAGCTCAGAGGGAATTGGTTGAGGATAATTTTAAAAAAGGAATAATAAAAATCATCTGTGCAACACCCACCCTTGCTTATGGTGTTAATCTGCCAGCCTTTCGTGTAGTGGTAAGAGACCTAAAAAGATTTTCTGCGCCAAGGGGTATGAACTGGATACCTGTTCTTGAATTCCTGCAATTTTGCGGCAGAGCAGGCAGACCAGATTTCAATGATAAATTCGGAGAAGCAATCTGCTTGTCACAAACAGAGAGTGAGAGAGCAAGAATAGTTGATAATTATATTGATGGAGAACCAGAAGAAATTCTTAGTAAGCTGGCAGTAGAACCTGTTTTGCGAACATATATATTAAGTTTGATAGCAACTGAGTATGCTAATACCAATGATGAGCTAATGAAGTTTTTTGGAAAAACCTTTTATGCTTATCAGTTCAAGGATATAAGAAAGTTAAAAGGAATAATAACCAGAATCCTAAAAAACCTGAAGCAATGGGAGTTCATAACTATCAGTGATGATTATTTAGAAGCCACGCTTCTAGGCACAAGAGTGAGCCAGTTATATCTTGATCCTTATACAGCGCATTACTTAATAACGTGTTTGAAAAGAGCAAAAGACAAGATGCTCAGACCATTCTCATTCCTACAAATGGTATCTTATACTTTGGAATTAAGGCCTTTATTAACAGTAAGAGTAAGAGAGTATGAACATACTGAGGAAAAAGCAGCTGAGTACCAAAGTTCCTTGCTAAGTTTAGAGCCAAGCATGTTTGAACCAGAATACGAGGAATACCTTAAGAGTATAAAAACAGCCCTTTTCTTTAATGACTGGATTGATGAAAAAGATGAGGAACTCTTATTAGAACAATACAATATAAGACCAGGAGAGACCAGAGTAAAACTGGATCTGGCAGATTGGTTGCTGTATTCTTCTGAGGAGCTGAGTAAGTTGACTAAGATGCATGGCTTGATAAAAGAACTAGCAAAGATAAGAGTTAGATTAAAGTATGGTGCAAAAGAAGAACTCCTGCCCTTGCTAAGGCTAAGAATGATTGGAAGAGCAAGAGCAAGAAAAATGTATAATAATAAGATTAAGACCATAGAGGATGTAAAAAAAGCAGATATTACCAAACTCACTCAACTTATAGGAAAACAGATTTCTCTTTCAATAAAAAAACAGGTAGGACAAGAATTTAGAGAAGAAAAAGTAAAGGTGAAGAAAGGCAAGAGGAAAGGGCAGACATCACTAGCAAAGTATGAGAATAAGAAATAAGCAAATCTATGATTTGCGATGCTCAAAAACTTGTTTTTGGCATACAAAAATCTTTGATTTTTGTTGTTCCAGAAAATCTTAGGTTTTCTGAAATAATCATCTCTTAACCTTAACCTTCATGGTTTGTCTTTTTATTTCTTCTTCTGAATTTATATTTGCTAGCTCATCAAACATCTTGACCAGCAGTTTGACTCGCGGATTTTCCATGTTCAATTGATATAGTTGTATTCTCCCGAGTTTTCTTTTCTTGACTAGTATTTTGTCTTTTAGCATAACATCCAGCATTCGGTAAATGGTTGATCTTCCGACTCCTGCGTGTTCAGCCAGGTCTGAGATGCAGTATTCTAAGCGTCTGCCTATGATTAATAAGTCCATGACCTTTACTTTAGGGCTGTTCCCTAATAGATGCGTTATTATTGTTTCTTCTTCCATGAATTATGTGAAGACTACGCTAATATTTAAATGTTTCGTTTTGGTACATGAATGTATCATTATAAGACAATAACTTTCGCAAAATTTCCGGAAATTGAGTCGTGAGTTTTATAAACTGACTGCAGAATGCTAACCGTATGGATAAAAAAGAAATACAACAAACTATTCTAGACATTCTAAAGAAGCTTCGACCGACAAAATGGGGAGCATCTCACACAGAAGAAAAAAACTTGTTTAAACGATTCCCAAAACATATGCGCGGAACAAAACAAGTAAAGAAAGTACTAGAAGAACTATATCAATTAGGTTTTATTAATAAATACAAAAAAACAGGAGAAACGCATGTATCCCTTAATATAAGAAAAAAGAAGGAAATCGAACAGTTCTTAGAGGAGTAATCACTTCAACAACTTACTAATCGATATTCCTCTATTAATATTATATATAACCCTGGCAAAGTACTTTGCAACACTAATCTCCTCATACCATTCATGCTTCTTAGCAAAGCCTTCTCCGTGATAAATTACATCTGTGCCTATTATCTTTGTGATAAAGCCTTCTTTATAAGCCTTTGCTATGCGTTCAACAGCAGGTTCATTAAGCATTGCAAGGCTGGCTGCAAAATAAATTTCCTTAGCACCTTCTTTTTTAAGCTTTTCAGCAGCATTAACAAGAGTGCCTGCTGTGTCTATCATATCATCAACCACAAACACTTTTTTGCCATTAACTTCTCCTAGCAAGTGCATGTTCTCAATAGTACTTGCCTTTGAATAATCTCTTTCCTTATGGATAAGCGCGAGCTTGGTACCCAGCTTTTTAGCATAATGATTAGCCCTTGTAGCAGCCCCTGCATCAGGAGCAACTATTACTAAATCCTTTAAACCTATTTTTTTATTTATATAATCCATAAGGTTCTTGGACGCATGAAGATTCTCAAGACCAGCTTTCCTGAAAAAGCCTCCAATAGCATCATTATGCACATCAAGGGTTATTACTCTTGTAGCACCCACATCTTCCAGCTCTCTAGCAGCCATAGCAGCTGTTATTCCCTCCCTGGTTTTAGGCTTGTCCTGCCTTGCATAAGGAAAAGAAGGTATGACTGCGGTCACATAATGAGCATCACTCATCCTAGCAGCTTGGATAACTGTTTTTAAAACCATAAAATTATCATTAACATTTAAACCATTAACCTTGTTCTCAACATCCTGAAATATATAGATATCCTTGTTCCTAATGCTCTCCTCTATTTCTGTTTTTATCTCTGTATTACTGAACCTGGTCTCCTTTGTATTAATAAGATAAGCACCATTAGAATCCTTATCCTTAGCAATAATCTTCTTAAGTTCCTCAACCACCTTTTGAGCAAAGGGCTTGCCTGATTCACAAGCAATAATACCCAACTTACCCCTAGTATAAGGTTGCATCTTACTAATCACCCCCAATTTATAGCAAAACTTAATATACTTATAAATTTTACCCCTACAAACATGACCTTATTAATAATAGGAATAGATCCTGGCACCACCCTTGGCTATGCTATTCTTGATGATAAAGGAGAATTCATATCCAGTGGCTCTGGCAAGAATATATCTATGAGTGAGTTAATTAATAATATTATATATTTTGGCAAACCTTTAATTGTTGGATGTGATAAGAGTCCTGCGCCTAGTTTTAATGAAAAACTGGCTGTCAAGCTGGGAGCAAAGCTGTTTTATCCTAAACAAGACTTATTGATAAAGGAAAAAAAGGAGTTAATTAATAAGTATAATGCAAAGCTCAATGTGCATGAACAAGACGCACTTGCATCTGCTGTTTTTGCACTTGAAAAACACAAGAGTTTTCTAGGGAAGATTGAGAGGTTCTTAAAAAAAGAGAGCAGAGAGGACTTGGAAGAGGATGTTAAGATGATAATGATACGCAACGAAGAACTGCCTTTGCAAGCAGCATTGAAGATGGCTGAGGAAAAATACATGAAAAAGGAGAAAGTAGTAGAAAAGCAAAAGCCAAAGGAAGCTGAGAAAAGAGTTACTGACAAACAAATCGAAGAGTTACAATTAAAAATAATTGTTTTAGAAGAAAAAAACAAAAAATTAAAAAAGCTTCTGAAGGATAAAGACAAGCTAATAAGAAAACTTGGTAAAAGACTTCGGCTAACACCAAAAGAAGAATTAGTGGATTTCAAGGAGACTAGAATAAAACATTATACAAAACAGTTAAAAGACTCTGCAAGGCTTGCAAGGCATTATGAAAAAGAGCTTAAGCGAAGAGATGAGTTCATAGCAGGTATGAATAAAGGTGTTCTTGTAAAAAAACTTGAGGACTTAAGCCAGGATGAATTTGAAGCCAAGAGTTTTCTGAACATAGGCAAGAATGATATCTTATGGATTAACAATCCTTCAAGTATTAGTAAAAAAGTACTTGATAGTATTAAGGGAAAGGTAAAGATAATAATTACCAATAAAATACCTCGGAGCAAGGAGCTAGAATTTGTATTCCTAAAACCAGATGAGGTAATTATAAAAGAAAGCACTTTTTTTGCAATTGCCCAAAAAAAGGCAATTGAGGAAGCATTAAAGAAAAAGCATAAAGACATTTTTAAGAGCGTAATAGAGGAGTACAAGAAAAAAAGGTTTGAGTAAAATTAATCAACACTCAAAATACACAGGTTCTTAGTGCTTATATCACCTATGTCATCACAAATGCTTTTATTGTTTTGAGCAACAGCCACGCCAAGATAACACAAGCCTTTCATACCAGTCCAGTTCTGGTCCGCTATCATATCACAAATACCTATTTCTTGTTTAGTAACAGCAACCACATTATAGCACCAATCCTTATAGTCCTGTTCACCAATCTTATCATTGCATATACTCAAATCCTGTTTAACCTCTGCCACACCAACAAAGCAGGTTTGTCTTTGCTTCTCCTCAAGAATATTCTCGCACGTGTCAAGATTTTTTTCAACAACAGCTATGCATAATAATCTTTTATCAGAATCATCAATATTATCACACAAACCAGAATCATCTTTTATCCTTCCGATCTCTAAATAACAGTTCTCCTTTGTATCATTAAGAGATATGTGATGACAAATATTCTCATTCTCAGCTTCAACAGCCACGCCTCTAAAACACTCATCCTTGTTTCTCTCATTAACAATCATGTCACATATACCCAAGTCATGCTTGCCACGAGCCACCTGCATATAACAGGATTCTATGATTTCTGGTCTAGATATTTTATTACACAATCTTAAATCAAGCTGTTCACTAGCCTCTTTTTCATAGCAGAAATCTTTTTCAAGCTCAAAAATAAGAGTATCGCATTTGCTAGAGATTTCAGGGCTCTCAGGGACTTTACATCCGCTAAACATAAGAATGCCTAATACCAAGCTTAAAAATAAGATTTTTTTCATAAAAAACACCTATGAATATTTTTTAAATAAATCATATATTAAAAACTTAATCAACAATATAAACTCCTTTATGAACAACCACATTTACCTCTTGGCCTAATTCGGGTCTCTCTGCTGGCTTGTTCTTCACCATGCTGGACTGGTAATCATAAGGATTAATAACCTCTAAAGCAGGATAAAGCCTTGAAACATAGGTTGAATGCTTTTTAAGTATATGGTATTGGAGCTTGGAGTAATCAACACTAAGAGAGCTGTTTCTTCTCAAATCAAACAGCTTAATCTTCTTGCCTAGCTTGTCAACTCTTAAAACCTTGTCATTAGCAAGGATAATATCTCCTTTTACAAAGCCAGGCAGCTTGACCATCACATTAACCCTGTACACATTCTTACTGGTCTGCCTGCTCTTGGTTTGAAGGTGAGGACTGGCCCTTGATAATCCGCCAAAAGTATCGCAAAGCTCTCTTCCAAGAGCCTGAGTAACCCTCTTATTAGTTATATATAAGTCATACCCATGCTCAAATCTCTGAACCTTATTAATAAATACACCTTTCTGCCTAAGATTATCAACTTTTCTCTTCAAAAACTCAATACTCTCCTCTAACACCTTGTAATTAGTGCTCCTGACCTGCAGAACAGCCTCAAAGTAATCAGTTCCTTCCTTAGAACACATAGTACACTTTCCATGCTTAAGCACAACCTCTACAACATGTTCCCTGTTTTTGAACTCAGCAAGAACATCATTTGTTATTTTCTCCTTATGATTCTCAGGAACATGAAAATGAATAAAGGTAACCTTGGCCTTAGGCACCTGTTTCCTAATCTTCTTAACAACCAAGTCCTTCAGAGTCTTATAAGTCTTCCACTGATTCTTCTCAAGATACTTGTTACAAGAACAAAAAGTTATGTTAACTGGTTTCACTCTTACCCCCTTTTAAAAAGGTATATAACAAGGGTTTTTAAAGGTTTGGGAATTCACCGAACAACAAAAATTCTAAAAAGAATTTTTGAGTTCACAAAAGCAAAGCTTTTGGGACTCAAAATCAAAGATTTTGTTGTGCCATGCAAAACACACATGGCAAAACCACAACCTTTTTTAAGCCTTTGTTTTTCATACTAAATTATGCCCTTTAAACGCAGGAAAAAACATAAGAAAGAGCCTAAAAAGCCAACTACTTGGTATGGTAAGATATGGTATTTTATCTGGCATGATAATTCTATTTGGAGCTGGATTGTTAACATAATCCTAGCTTATATTATTATAAAGTTCATTGTTTATCCTGGCATGGGTCTTATCTTAGGAACTAATTTCCCAATAGTAGCAGTTGTTAGTAACAGTATGGAGCACCACATGCCTTTTGATAATTGGTGGGCTAATAACGAGGATTATTATTTAGGCCAGAACATCACCAAGGCTGATTTTGAGACTTATCCTTTTAAGAATGGCTTTAACAAAGGAGACATAATGTTCCTTATAGGTAAGAAGCCTGAAGATATAAGCATAGGTGATGTTATTGTGTTCCAATCAGGAGAACCATACCCCATAATCCACAGGGTTATAAAGAAAGAGGAAATGAATGTGTGGGTTTTTCAGACCAAAGGAGACCATAACGGCGTTCAGATAAGGAAGTACATTGATCCTAAGACTGGAAAAACCCAGTTTTTTGCTGTAGGAGAAAATGTTCCTAATAATTACATTGTCATCCTTGACGAGACAAGAGTTCTTGAAAAGCAACTATTAGGCAAAGCAGTGTTCAGAGTGCCCTGGTTGGGCTATGTAAAGATATTGTTTGTTGATATAATGAAGTTCACAGGCATATATTATTTGTTTAATCCTGGGAGCTAATCTGCAAATCAAAAAATATTTAAAGCATTCCCAAAAGTTTAGTTCTAGAGGAAAACAGGGGTTTATTACCATGGCTATGTTTTGTCCTAAGTGCGGCTCATTACTCAAGCCTAAGACTGAGAAAAAGAAGAAGGTGCTTGCGTGTAGCTGTGGTTACACTACCAAGGACTTGGAAGCAGCAGAGATAAAAGAGAAGATTACCAAGGAAGAGAGAGAAGTAGAGGTGGTTAGTGAAGACGAGAATATTCTGCCAGAGACAGAAGCCAAGTGCCCTGAGTGTGGTAATGACAGGGCTTACTACTGGACTCAGCAGATGAGGGCAGGCGACGAGCCTGAGACCAAGTTCCTTAAGTGCACCAAGTGCAAGCATATCTGGCGTGAATATGGCTAGAAAAAAATGATTAATCCTTCTGATTATATTAGAGATGGTTATTTAAGAATAATTGTTAAGCCTAACAAGAAGCAGAACTATGCTCTAGGATATGATTATGAGAAGCAAGCCTTAATAATTGAAATCAAGGTTCCTGCAGAGCAGAACAAGGCTAATAAAGAGGTAACCAAGTTTCTTTCAAAACTAATGAAGAAAAAAGTTAAGATTAAGAGCGGGCATACGAGTAAAGTAAAGGTATTGTCAGTTTACTAGTTCCTGCGCTTTTTTTGTGCGCAATTAATTTCACATATTATCGTATTCTTCTAAGTTGTCTGTAAAGAATTCGATTTTAACACCAGCTTCTCTGAACATCTGCTCACTTTCCTCTCCTCCATGATACTTTTTTTCACAAACAACCCTTTTTATTCCTGAGTTAATAATAAGCATTGCACACACCCTGCAAGGAGTCATTTTGCAATAAAGAGTTGCTCCATCTATAGAAACCCCTAGTTTAGCAGCCTGGCAGATAGCGTTCTGCTCTGCATGCACGGTTCGCATGCAATGCTGGGATACGCTGTCATCATCATGAATTACTTTTTTCATAAGATGGCCTACATCATCACAGTGCGGAAGGCCTACTGGAGATCCTACATAACCTGTAACTAGGAGCTGTTTGTTCCTTGCAATAACACATCCGCTTCTTCCGCGGTCACATGTTGCTCTCTTAGCAATAGCACGCGCTACTTCCATGAAGTATTCATCCCATGAAGGGCGAACATATTTTTCTTTTTTTTCTTGTTTTTTAGCATGTTTATGTTTTTTAGATTCTTTTTTCATCTCAATCCCCTTATTAATTCATCAATCTTCTTGTAAAGCTCTTCAAAGTTTGAATCATTATGAATAACAAACTCAGCCATGTCCCTGCATTTTAATAATTGCTGGCTAGCTGAATCCTGGCTTTTAAGCTCTTTTTCCTCTGCTTTTTTAAATTCTTCAAGAGTCAAAGGGTCTTGCTCTCTTTTCCTGGCTTTTATCCTCTCAAACCTTACCTCTATAGGAGCATCTATAAACACTAGAGTAAATCCTTTTAGTTTTCTTAAAGCCTCTACTTCTGCAGGGTTTCTTATTGAGTCAATAACATAAGCCTTTGCTGGCTCAAGTTTCTTTATTATTTTCTTTGCAAGCACAGCATTACCATACTTTTTCCTGAGCTCAGTTCCCACCTGCTGAAGCCTTTCCCTGGTAATCTCCAAGCCTCTGCTCTTAATCTCATCCCTGATAACATCTGATAATGAATAAAAGATAAAACCTTTCTTATCCACCAGATAATCACATACTGTAGTCTTGCCTGCTCCTATAAAGCTGGTTAAGCCGATGATCACCTTTAGCCCTCTAGACCAGGTATTTTGCAGGGTTTAATAAATTTTTTCAAATATATTCGAAAATATTCCGGAAATATAACGGTTTTAGCATAACAAAGTATATAAAAAACCTTGACTTTACCACTTAAGAATTTATACATCAACTCATTGGGGTGGTCTGATTGGTTGAAGTGCAACTAGCAGGAATTAATGTTCCTATAAAAATTGTAGAAGACCTAAAACAATTAAAAAAAGACCTAGAGACTTCTCCTGAATCAGATGAAGCAAAGCTCAGCCATGCTTCTTATAAACTAGACCAATTAGTAAAACAATTCACACCTGAAATACTCTTAGCTGCTTATGCAAGGATTAGCAGACAACCAGAGGATGTTGACAAGCTGATAGAGCAGGCCTTAAAAGATATTCCTGCTGCAAGAAAATCAAATGAGGCAATCATCTTTGGAATGGGGCATCACTCAGTAGCAGACCATGCAATGTTTAATTTCAATATAATAGGTGTTTCAAGACTGGTTGTTGAAGAGATTGAGAAGAGAAGAATAGGAGCTGGTTATACAGAGAAATCTCAGAGATATGTTACTCTTGAAGGAGATTATGTTAAGCCCAAGGAATTTAATAAAAAAGATTTAAAAAGATTTAAAGACCTTGTTGAGTTTCAGAACAATTTTTATTTTAAAACCAATAAAAAATTATTTGAACACTTAAAAAGAAAACACTTAGATAAAATAAATAAGTTAGATGATAAAAAAAGAAAGGATTTTGTAAAAAAACTTGAAGGAAGTGCAAAAGAAGATGCTCGTTACTCACTATGCCTTGCAACAGAAACCCAGCTAGGGTGCTCTTACACAGGGCAAGCCCTTGAACTAGCTATTAGAAGAGGAAGGCATGGAAGATTACAAGAACACAGAGAGGTTGCGCAAAAATGGTTTGATGCAACAATACCTTATGCCCCTTCATTAATCCAACTCACAGACCCAGAATTGTTCAGACAACACAACCCAGGCCAAGAGTTAAAAGATGATAATTTTAAGTATACAGAACAAAACCTAAGGGAACTGGTTCAAAAAGCATTCAAAGAAGATATAAAAGATTCGAGTACCTTAGCCTTTTATCGTTATAGTCAAGATAGCCCTGCTACTTTCATGAGAAGTGAGGGATCAGGTTATCTTGCTACTTTCATAAAAAACAGAAATGTGACCTTTATTGACTGTGATAATATTGATACAAACATTCTTGCTGCATTACTACATGAATATTCAAAGGAAAGCATAGAGAATAGTTATGGGCTTGCTTATACCTTGAAAAAACAAGACAAAGCCAAAGCTTTTATCAAACAAGCCTTAAAACACCTTTCAGAGTATGACAAAGTACCCAGAGCATTTGAGGTTAATGCTGGCTTGATCTATGAAGCAATTGTAAGCTCCAGCTGTTTTGCACAACTAAAAAGGCACAGATTAATGACTCTGCTTAGCCAGGATTATAACCCTGATCTTGGCTTTACAACTCCACCAAGCATAGAAGAAATAGGTGTAGCAAAAGAGTTAGAAAAGGTTGTTGACAAGAGTTCTGAGCTATACCATGAGTTCTTGCCAAGATATGGGAAAGCAGCAGAGTTCTGCCTGGTCAATGCTCATAGAAAAAGGGCCTTATTAGGGGTTAATATTAGAGAGTTACATCATATTTCTAGGGTAAGACAGGATAAAGATGCTCAGTTAGAGATTAAATATATATCTCAGAGCATGTCTGAGCTTGCAAAACAAGAAGCACCTATAACCACCATACTTTTAGGTGGCCAGCATGAGTTCCAAAAAATTTATAATAAGCTTTATTCCAAATAGGTATTAAGATGAGCAAGAAAAAAGGGGTTTTTGTAATCATTGACGGACCAGATGGCAGTGGCAAGACCACGATTGTGCACGGAATAACTGATTATCTTAAGAACAAGGGTAAAAAGGTCTTTGATTTGAAAGAGTACTGGAAGACTTCTCACACACTTCCAGAGCCTGAAGAGCTATACATATATGATGTTATTATATCTGCAGAGCCTACCTATTCATTGGTTGGAGGTGCTATTCGTGATGAACTTGTAAAAGAGAATAAGAGGCATTACTCTGCCTTTGCAACTGCAACTGCCTTTTCTCTTGACAGGTTAATCCTTTACAAAAGAATCATTATTCCTTTGTTAGAGCAAGGCAAAACCATTATCCAGGATAGAAGTGTAACTACATCTATTGTTTATCAGCCAATACAAGCAGAACCTCTCTCATTAAAAAAACTTCTGTCTCTTGAAGGCAATGAGTTAGCCCTTAAATACAGGCCAGACTTGCTTATCATAGCAGACACCCAACCCGAGGTATGCCTTAAGAGGCTTAGTGAGAGGGCTCAGAAGGACCATGCAGTTTTTGAAAACCTTGATTTCCAGACAAAGGCTTATAAGCGTTTTATGAGCAAGTGGTTCAGCAAGCTCTTTAAGGATAGGGGTTCAAGAGTGGTTTATCTTGATGCTGGTAAGTCAATAAGAGAAACTATTAATGAAGCAATCAGAATATATGAGGATTTTGCTAAGAAATAATTACTCTTCTTCCTCTAGTCCTTCAGATTCTTCACAAAAGAAACAGTTCAAAGTTTTGTTCTTGACCATTGCTTCATAGCTGATGCCTTTGCTGTTCTTGTTAATCACCATACCTTATGCATTAAGGAGTTATCATTTATAAAGATGATTAACCCCTAACATATAACTTATAAAACCTGGAATTAAAAAATATATTCCCTAGTTATGGTTTTCTAACTGAGTGATAGCAAAAATTCTACGAATTTTTGGATTTTCCTACAGAAAATGACAAAAATCCCATTTATGTGAATCTGCTGGCTACGAATACTATATCAAAAATATCAACTTCATTATTTCTATCAGTGTCAGCTCTTAGGTCAAAGCCAGATGTTCTGCCGAAGTTAGTTGCAATAATTGTTAAGTCAGCAATATCAACTGTACCATCATTGTTAAGGTCTCCAGAAATAGTTTGGCACGGAATTGGATTCCCGCTGTTGTAGATGTCTGAGATTTCCTGCGACGTGAGGGAGCGTTTCCAGATAGCTAAATCATCGATTTTTCCATTGAAGTAATGTCCAGGACCTGAATAATCAGAGGCATCATCAGCAGTAGTTCTCCCCAATCCTGGGTCGTTAGGATGTGAACTAATCGTTGAGTAGGCTGCTGTTGCTGAATAATTGTTGCCATCAACCCATAACTCCAAATTCCCATTGTCAAAAGAGGCAGCTATGAAATGCCAGTTTGTATCAATAGAAGCTGATACTTTATCCATATCATCATTATTTTGGGTGTACAAAGTGACATACCCTGAATCATCTATCTTTACAGCAAAACCATTAATTGCTCCACCATCATCATAAATGGTTTGGTTCTGTGAAACTGTATTTGTTTTTATCCAAGCGATGAATGTTCTTTCTGAAAAAGCATTATGGAAAAATCCTGGGTCAGGGGAGGGAAAATCAATCCGATCATCAATCCCGTCAAAATCAAACGCCCCTCCAAACATCCCAGAGGAATTCCACGTTGGGCAAGCTGCTCCAGAACAAGTCCCGTTGTTACGGTGTAAGGAGAAATCATACATATTGGTTGGGCTCTCTCCATAGTTCGGGTCGTTGTCATAATGGTGAAGCATGATTATGTCTGGGCAGGGGCTTGGTTGACAAACCCCTGATGTACAACAATCTGTGCAATCAATCGTTGTTTGCGACGTTCCTGAGCACCTCTCTTCTGTTTGGCAACAGGTTCCTCCTAAACTGGAACATGTTGGATGTGATTGACATGTCCCTGAACAGCAATAGTCACTTCCTGAACAAAACCCTGATCCCATATAACAGTCAATGTATGAGCTACAGTCATTAGGCATGCACGTGTCTGTACAGAGAGGAGGAGGACTTGAAGGATACTCATACACTCCTATATCAACTCCATTCCCTGAAGGGACCGGGTTTCCTTCATAATCTATGGTTAAGCCAACAAAGGTTCCCTTGTCTATGCAGGGTGAAGTGGGCTGTAAATGGAAATCCAATGATAAAGGATTTACAAATTCCGGGTCAACATTCCACAAGCTATGCGTGTCAAAGCCAGTCTTAGTTTTCCATTGATTCCAATCACCTGAATCATACGTGGCACCAGGATAGTAGGCATAATGACCTGATGTGATATAAAAACAGTTATAATCACAGGCTGTTACAGACCCATTTAGTCTTATGCGAAGTCCATAACCATCGCTGTCAAAATCACCAGCTATAATATTATTTTTTATGATAACATTCGTGGGCTTGTCTTCATCTGTATTCCCAAAAATATTTATTCCCCGCACTGCAAAAGGAGACAAGGGATGCTTGCCGTAAATGACATTATTATAAATATTTACATTTTTTACGCGAGTATAAATCCAAATTCCGTTTGTCCAAATATTGTAAAAAATGTTACCGTATATATCAAGACCATCGAAACCATTGGCAAAGTTAGATTGAACTGAAATACCTGCATTTGACACCTCTGGAAAAGCATAGTCATCAGTGTTATAGATTGTATTATACCTAATGGTTACGTTGCTTAGAAGCCATCCTGATTCAACCATTTTAACATCTATGCTGGCATGATGGGCATTGTATACCTTGTTGTATTCAATAAGGTCATTAGAAACGTTCCTAAATGCGTAATGCTGCATGTTGTGGGCTGGACCATCATGCATCACATTGTTTTTAATCCACCAGCCTGATCCTTCCCATTTTATATTATCAGCTGCCCATCCAGTAGGGCAACCACTGCAACCTGAATGATGAAGATAGCAGCTGTCAATTATCCAATAATTAACCCAATAAGGATCATTAATGGTCTGCCTTGCAGTAAAAGCGCCATGGATGTTTTCGATTGTAACATAATGGCGATTCCAGCCACTTCGAATAGAATGCCATCTCCAAGCAGCCTCGATTGAATCATATCTTGTATCTGGGTCAGAGGGAGAATAAACATAAAGATAACCGCCTTCCCAATACCAATCATATTCAGCGTCAACTTCTACTAGGCTTGTTTCCTCGTTGCCCCAATGTGTTTTACCATCATCACTTGTGTTTAAAAACCAGACTGGTCCATTCCCATCACCACCACCAGGGTCAGGTGAGCAAGGAGCCCTCCACTGGTTTCCTGAATGAACAGTCCATCCTGTTATCTGTTCTGACCCTAAAATCTTGGGCTTTGATCCTGTCCCATACGCTCCAAAGGTTATCCGGTGTGTTGAATTGCCGGAACTGGGAACATTTAGCTGTTCTCTCCATGTCTCTCCTCTTTTGAACAGTATTTGGTCTCCTGGACTAAATCTTTCTGAGTTAACCTTGCTAATAGTCTTCCAAGGTGCTGATTGTGATGTGCCAGAGTTAGTGTTGTCTCCATTTGTTGCATCAATATAATAAGTTGTTGCACTAACAAGAACTGGAAATAATATTAAACATAAAATCATTCCTAAAAAAATCTTATTCATATTTTCATCTCATGTGAATCTGCTTGCAACGAATACAATATCAAAAATATCAATCTCATTGTTACTGTTTGTGTCTGCTCTTAGGTCAAAGCCTGATGTTAAGCCAAAGTTGGTTGCAATAATGATTAAGTCTGAAATATCAACTACACCGTCATTATTGAGGTCTCCTGGTATTGGTATTCTGCAGCTCTCATTAACCAGGCAAGTATAGTTGGTTGGGCAGCCACATGCTGAGCACCTGTCTTCAAGAACTCCGTTATTGCAGTACAAAGGCAGACTAGAAGAACACTGGCCATAAAGAGTTCCGTCAGAGCAGTTATCAGGCGGAGGCGGAGCACCACTTGCAAATTCATAAGCTCCAATATCAGGAGCACCGCCCTGAGGAATAGTATTACCTTCGTAATCCTGGGTAAGGCCAACATCTGTTCCGCTGTCTATGCATGGAGAATCAGATTGAAGCTGATAATCCGTATCAACCAAAGTACCAGGATTTACAAGTTTCGGGTCTTCCCAGAGTCCATTTGTATCCCATCCGGTATCGGCTTGATAAGCCGTGAAATCAGATGCCCTATAACCAACGCCATCGACTATTGCATAATACGACCCGTCTGAGTTGTACCAAAGGTTATTATCACACTCTATAACACTGGAAGAATTTGGTATATGCAAACATGCCAAGGAAGGGGTATCCATACCAATATTGTTTTTAATTGTTATGTTAGTGTTTGGCTGTCCCGCTGTGTTAGCAACATGAATGTGCATCATTTCAGTAGAACCATCTAATGCACCATACAATATGTTATTATAAATCTCTATCCCATTTGCATTTCCAGATATTTCAATACCAACGCTATCGTACATGTGATGTGCAATATTATTGTGAATTTTAACATTTGTAATTCGATATGAAGAAACTCCAGTATGTCCACCGGCTAAAATTGCATGATTTACAAGCTTCTGATAACCTTGTCCATAATCAGCATCATTATAACAATGATTGTACCTAACTATCGCCCCGTCGAACGTACCGGGGGCATTTGTTTCAAACAGGTCAATCATCGAATGGTAGCAATCGAAGACGGTATTATATTCGATAACTGCATCGTCCATAGTCGATGGAGTGGTGTGAAGAAGTGCTATACCCCTTCGTCCCGCAAAGTAGCAAGTATTATATCTAACCGTTGCTTGGTTTGAATTTATAATCTTAATTGCATCTCCTGTCACGCTTGTTAATACGCCTGTGTGGTGTGCATTACAATATTCAACTATTATATTATCACACTTATGGGCCCAAATAGCAGCATATCCAACTGCTGTTGTAGGCTGATTAAAAGAAGCGTCTAGATATTGTATAGTTATATAATTTTTTCCGTTTGCGTATATGCAATAATATCTTGCTGGTTTCTCTATGCTAGTATATCGGCTATCTGGGTTGCTTGCAGCATAAACATATATTCTGTTATTTCCAGAATCCCACCACCATTCATATTCTGTATTTAAGTTGCTTTTAGATGATTCTTTATATCCCCATGTTATTGTTTTGTCAGTATTTACAAACCATACAGAAAGAGGGTCAGATGCGCAATTGGTATACCAAAGATTTCCGCCCTCATTTGTCCAACCCGATACTTCTGTAGAGCCATAGATTTTAGGCTTGTCCCCAGTTCCATAAGCCCCAAACGTTATCCGGTCTGTTGAATTGCCAGAACTAGGAACAGTCAATTGCTCTCTCCAAGTTTCCCCTCTTTTGAATAGGATTTGGTCCCCTGGGTTGAATGATTCACTGTTTATTTTACTGATGGTTTTCCAAGGTGTTGATGGAGATGTGCCACTCCAAGCATCGTTTCCTGCTGTTGCATCTACGTAATAGGTTGTTGCTTGTACAAAGCCGGGTAGTACTAAGAGCAATAAAATGCTCAAAATAATTTTTTTAGCCATATTTCCATCTCATGTGAATCTGCTTGCAACGAATACAATATCAAAAATATCAATCTCATTGTTACTGTTTGTGTCTGCTCTTATGTCAAAGCCTGATGTTAAGCCAAAGTTGGTTGCAATAATGATTAAGTCTGAAATATCAACTACACCGTCATTATTGAGGTCTCCTTCGATATAATTGCCTATTCCCTGATTGTAAAGTTCTAGTATTTCTTCTGGGGTTAAAGCTCTGTTGTAGATTCTTACTTCGTCTATTATGCCGTTGAAATACTGAAAGCCAGGTATATTTCCAATGAGTAGGGGGTCATCATCGGTTAGGATTACCCCAGTGTTTTGTGCAATATTATTTACTTCAGTTCCATTGATGTATGTAATAATATTTGAGCCATCGTATGTTATGGCTAGGTGGTACCATGTGCCTGCCTGCAGGGAATACAAATAATTAGTAAAACCACCTTCGTCTATTTCTGTACTAAGGCTGTTCTGATAAGTCCATATCCAGTACTGCCTGTTATTATTGTCTCCTTTAGCTATAAGTCCTGCATTATCTTGGAAACTGTTTGCCTTGAACCACATGGAAACAGTCACATAATCAACATTCAATAAGTCATTGTTTCCGCAGTCAACATAATCATTAGCACCATCAAATTCCAGGGCATTTCCTAAAATACTATTACTTGTCCATGTTGCTCCGTTAATTGTTCCATCATTCCCATTACCAGAACTGTCGCTAGCCATAGTTCCAGAGCCTTCATCAAAGTGGTATAATGCTATTGGGTTTATTTGGCCACTACAGTCGTTATCATTCCCTTGGATACATCCAGACGGGCAGCAACCATCGTTGTTTGTACATAAGGTTATATCCTGGGAGGAACAAGCAGAAGAGCAGGTTCCTGGATTATTACAAGTGTAAACCTTGCATGGGTTAGAACCGCAGTCAGAGTTCTGGGAACATGTAGGGGTAATGCAAACCTCATTGCAGCAGATTTGAGGTGATGTGCATGTGCAGTCTGTTGGACATTTGCAGTCCTGAGAGCAGGAGGAACAGGTTTCCCAAGAATCACAGTTGCCGTCTCCACAGTATCCTCCTCCTGTTTGGTATTCAAATGCTCCTATATCCGGAGCAAGTCCCCGAGGAACAGGATTGCCTTCAAAATCCTCAGTTATACCAACATTTGTTCCTGCGTCTATGCAAGGCGAATCAGATTGTAAGTGGAAATCAAAGTTGGATGGATTCACGAATTTCGGGTCTTGTGCCCAAACACTATGAGTGTCAAATCCGCTCAAGGTTTTCCAGGCCTCCCAGTTTCCTGTGTCGTAATAATCATTCTGATTACCAAGGTCAGCATTGATGTAGTGACCTGTCGTGATATAGTAACAGTTATAATCACACTCATCAATCATGCTTAACCCATTATCATACCAAACACCTATACCTTGATCATTGGGTCGTAAATCACCTGCAAAAATATTATTTTTAATAATAACATTTCTCGGTGGGTTGAGGTTCCATCCTGTTAAAAAAAGCGAACTGGGGCCAGCACCCGGGTTTGTTGCTAATGGATGCCTTCCGTAAAACACATTGTTATAAACGTCAGCTCCGTCCACGCCTGCTTCAAGCAGAAGACCCCACTGCCAAAAATCGACTATGATATTCCCGTAGATTTGGGTATTCTTCAAATAATACCCCATGTCAGCACGGCATGAGATAGCTGTATTTGATACAGTTGGCCAGGCATATTCAGAATCCATGTAGATAAGATTATAACGCATTATTTGATTTTCTAATGTTTCAGTCGGGCCAACATGCTTTACATCTAGGCTGGCATGACCAGCATTATAAAAAGTATTATGCTCAATAATATCTCCTGCTGTTGCGCCCCCAGTAAAATGCTGAATATTATGTGCAGAGCCATCATGCATGACATTGTTTTTAATCCACCAGCCTTCTCCCTCCCATTTCAGATTATCAGAAGCCCAGTTAGTAGGGCAGCCATGGCAGCCAGAGTGATGAACATAGCAGCTGTCAACTATCCAGTAATCAGCATTATAAGGATCATTAATGCTTTGCCGTGAAGTAAAAGCTGCCTCAAAGTTTTCTATTGCAACATAGTGTGTATTCCAATCACTTCTTATGGAATGAAACCTCATGGCAGCTTCAACAGAACCATATCTGCTGTCAGGGTCAGTTGGCGAATAAACATAAAGATAACCGTTTTCCCAGTACCACTCGTACTCAGCATCCACATTTCCTAGGCTTGACTCTTTTATACTCCATTTGGTTTTTCCGTCACCATTTGTATTCACAAACCAGACAGGCCCATTATCATCTCCTCCGCCAGGATAGGATGAACAGCTCGCCCGCCAGACATTACCGCTGTGAACCTCCCAACCAGTGATTTGTTCTGAACCCAGAATCCTTGGTTTTGCACCGCTTCCATAAGCACCGTAAGTAACATAGTTTCCTTCTGTGCCACCAGTAGGAACATTTAACTGTTCTCTCCAGGTCTCCCCTCTTTTAAACAATATCTTGTCACCGGGATTGAATTCCCTGCTGTTAACCTTTGATATTGTTTGCCACGTATTTGATTGTGACAAGCCATCATTATTATCATCCCCCCCAGTTGCACCTACATAATAGGTTGCTGCACTTGTAAACATTGGTAATACTAAAACTACCAAAACAATTCCAACAAATAATTTTTTACTCATTACATTTAGAGGATACCTTGCACTTTAGTGCAATGGTAGCCTATGCCTCCATAAGTTTTTTCTAACATTTTGAATTAAAAATGAGCGCGAGAGGATT
>LSSJ01000003.1 GCA_001595785.1 Euryarchaeota archaeon SM23-78 | reverse complement strand
AAAAAGAAAAATCTGAAATTTTTCACTTACTTCACCTCCTTTAATTTATTTCTAAGAATCATGACCAAATCACTTTTTTGTGATTTGCAAATCTCCTTGATTATTTTATGATTGGATTATTAGAGTTTTCTGCGTATTTTCCACCACCACATGAGAATAGAGAGCAAAAGGTAGATTATGGCAAACCAAGCAATGGCACCACCATAAAACGATAGGCCTTCAAGAAACCATGTTTTTGGACGAATAACAAGTGGCTCAATAATAACAAAATATATTGGCATAACAACAATGGAAGAATAAAACCAAGCTATAGCAGTTATAGCGAATTTAGCAGCCAACCAGCCAGTTTTATGATACATCATGATTTCTTTTTGTCTTTTTAATTCCTTAAGCTTAAAATAATCAATTATTTTCATTTTAAATTGCCTCCTTTTTTATTCTAAGAATTAATCTCTCAAATCACGTTTTCCATAGTCTTCCGAGTTTTTCCTGTAAGAATCGTGTTTTTTTAGTTTTTAGAATAGAGCAAATTCTATCAGGATGTTCAACCAAGGATCAAGCTTTAAGTTCTGAAACACAGGTTTTCTGGGTTTTCCGGCTTTTTCCTTACTTTTGTTGGTGAGGTTTTTTGTTCAGATTTTGGTTAATCTTTGCGTATGTTTTCACCAATTCAAAGTATTGGTTGGGTGTGCTTTATTTCGCAACATTTGGTTCGAAATAATTTGTTTCTGCGTCAAGCAGTTATGTGGTTTGTGATTTGTGATTTAAGGAATATGATTTAAGCTGCCACACTTATCTCTTGCGATGGTATGAGCAGTTTCTTCCATCCTTTGGTGCTCTTTTCTTCTTTTACTTGTATGAGCTGCTTTTTTAGCAATGATTCTTTTATCTTATTGCCTTTCCTTGCGCTTAAGCCTAGTTTCTTATAAACCTGGCTCACGCTTAGCTCTTGTTTTTTTACTAAGTCTAGGAAGGCTTTTTCTTCTTTTGTAATGTTTTCTTCAATTATTTCTTTATATCTTTTAGGCTCTTTATTAACATGTATTTCTTTGAGTTCATCAACTGTGGTGTTCACTCCACTCTGATAATAGATATTTTTTATTTCTTCTAGTTCTTCATCTATTCTTCCTTCTCTACTCATTTCTATGGCTCTTTGGAGATTGTATTCTTGTGCGTACCTGTTCATTCTCATAATAACATATTCATTACTCACACTCTCTCTTTTTAACTGGATAAAGGGTACTTTTATCATAAAAGGATCATTATATCTTTCTGCTAGTCTAACAACTGCTTGCCCTACTGGGAGCATTGAGAAGTAACTCCTCCTGTCTCTTAGCTGGGTTAAGGTACTTATAACCTCTACATCTTTGGGCAGTATTTGTTGAAAAGCAATTATGCACGCACTATTACCAACTACTGTTTCTGATAGCTTTGAAACGTGCTGATCCATGCATATCAAACTCTCTCCATACTCTCTCATCTCTCTATAAATCATGTCTGTTACTGTTTCTTTCATATAAACAGGTCTGTCTCTTAAAAAGATGTTGTGGGCTTCATCCACGATTATTGCGTGTTTAAAGGTGTCTGAGACCATGTTCATGTTCTTTTTTAACTTGTAAATATAAGTTAATAGATACTCGCAAAAGAACTTCTTCTGCGCAGTGTTTAGTGAGTATAATTCAAAGATTACTTTTTTATCCAGGAGCTCTTCTACTGTCAGCTCTTGTGCTCCTTTGGTGCTCAGGCATTTACCATAGTCCCCAAAGGTGAGCATGTGTGCTATTCTTACAGCACTGGTAAGCCATTCTGTTTCTCTTCTCCTGCTCCTGCTCTCATTCTCTTTTTCTAACAGTCTGTCCAAGATTTGGTACCAGGTAGGATAGTTTTCTGAGCCTTTATACACCTTGAAATCTTTAAAGGCTTTATCCAGAACTTCTGCTAGTATCTTTGCTGTTCCATAGCTTGCATTAAAACTTTCAATTATTACGTCTGTAAGAATACTTATCCATTCCTTTGGAGGCACTCCTCTTGGAGGCCTGTTAATATTAACCTTAAAACCATTACTAATGGTTTCATTACCAGTTGTATAAAGAATTATGTCCTTATCTATAAGCATTAAGGGCCTGAAGCTTTTCTTCCAGTCCATTACCAGGAAGGGTTTTTTCTTGACAATAAAGTTTCTTATTAATTGAAAAGCCAGGGTTGTTTTTCCAGAACCACTCATACCAGTTATGCACATGTGCCTTTGCCAGTCATGCTCTCTCATATTAAAAGGGTAGAGGTCATTGTTGGCATAGTTTATGATGCCTACAGGGTACTCTCCTTTTACCAATTCTTTGCTTGGAGGTTCTAATAGGATTTGGTCTTTTAGAACTGCTTGGCTAACATACTTGATGTATAATGCATGTATGAATTGAGCTATCTCTCTTTTCTTATCTAGCTCATCAGTAAATGAATAATTCATATAGAGCTTATCAATCTTTGCTCCTAGGATTGGCTTGAGTTTTTTACTCATCTCCTCAACTGTGACTATGTCTTGCCTCATTTTATCCTCTTTTTTACTCAATCATGCTTTCAAGAACATTCATGCCGTCTCTTTTCTCTTTGAACTCTCTTATGTATTCTCTGAGTTCTTTTTTTAGTGCAGAAACATCTCTCCAGGCGTTTAGTTTTTCCTGGGCTTTGGCTTCATCTATTTCTACTATTTTTCTTTTTATCTCTACTAGCTCTTCTGGTTTTAGGTCATCTTGTTTTCCTGTTAAGAAGTTATTTATTTTGATTGAGATTTTTTCCAGGTCTTCAAAGATTTCCTCTTTTAGATTTTTTCTTTCTTCTATAAGGTTCTGGATGTCTTCTATTACTTCTTTGATTGAGCCCAGCTTTTTGTCTTGTAGGTCTTTGAATATGTATTCAACTTCTATCTTGTTGTCTTCTTGTTTCTTTTTCATTAAGACATAACAGTCATCTAGTTCTTGTATGAATCCTTTCAACAGATTGGAATATTGCATTTTGGTCATTTTAACAATCCCCCTTAGTAACCACTTAATAATGGTTATTAATTAATATTTACTATGTGGTGGTAATAATCCTTTATAAAGTTTTCGGATTTTAGTGGAAAAACCACGGAAAACAAGGATTTCAAGCTTTTCAAGCCCTGAAATCCAACCCAACTAATACCAAGGAAAAACAATACAAAAAACTAAGCCATGCATTTAAAATAAGCTAATGGTAATAAAGCAAAACTGAAAAAACCCTAAATTCACTGTTATTACTACTATTATTAAGCTTTGAACCACTAAATTAAAAGCATAAAAAAGAGTTTTAACAGCATAAAAATAATATAATCAGCAAAAGCTGAAAACGGATTTTTCAAGGCTTTCCAGGCTGGAAAATGCAGTATTCATTAACATAAACACATTACAAAAGCATGCTTAAAACGAAGGCTTTAAATACTCCTAAATTAAAGGATATTGAAACAGGGTAAAGGGGTTATGAAAAATGCATCCTTCTTATGAAACAGAAAGGCAAAGAGCAATACAAGAAATAGAAAACCTAAAAACTATTTGTAAAGAAATAAATCAAGCCTACAGAATCAGATCCCAATGCATAGCAAGAAGACATGAGCTTTTGCAAGACATTAAAGAAAAGAACATTAAAGACGTTCCAGAGACCTGGTACGCATTTATGCATAATACATTGCTCAAAGAAGAAAAACTACTCGCTCTAATAAGAAGTAAAGAAAAAGGAACTAAAGCTCCAATAGCCTTTGCTATAAGTATATTAGAAGCACAAAAATCAAGATATAAAGGTGACACTAAAAGATACAAGAGAAAATATTTACCTGAACAAGTGTCAGGAAAACATCTAGAAAGGTTTTTTGCAGACACAATAAAAATACTTAAAATAACTGAAAATGATGTCAGATACCTACTAACAAGAATGATAGCAGAAGACAGCTTTCTAGAAAACAGAGACCCAAAGGATTATAAAAGATTCCTAAAATTTTGGAGACATGAACTCAAACTAAACCAAAAGGTTTCCAAGCATTACAATAAGGTCATAAAAAGAAACAAAAGCATTGTGTATTCAAAAACTTCAGAAAACCTTGGACCCCCCCGCATTGAGACAGGTTTATTATTAGGTGCTTCTGGTTCTGCTATTATAGAACAAAAGCAGGGGGATTCCATACCGATTGTAAGCATTCTCCAAGCCCTTCAAAAAGAATGATAAGCAAGAAAAGACTTCTATGGGCATTAGCCAGCGGAGGCTTGCCAGTAATTATTATATGGATATGGTTTAACAATGTACAAGGCTTAGGCAAAGGAATGGCAATCATGCCAATGATACTAATATCAATAATCTTATTCATAGCTATCTTTGTGGTTGTTTACCTGCTAATAAAAGCTTAACCAACTCAGAAGAACAAGTATAATCAGGCATAACAATATGAGCTCCTGCGTTTATCAAAATCTCTCTTCTCTGCTCAACAGTAAAATAATCCTTGTACTTACTCTCATCAGGGGTTAGCACGCCGATACATATACCCCCAGCGTTGTAAGTATGAAGAATCTCAGGAAAACCATTACCAAAGCATAAGAGCTCACCTAGTTTAAGGCCTTGCTCATTCATCAGCTTATCTATAACTAATTTCTTAGAATCAGCTTTAGGATCATTAACAGAGCCAGCACCAACAATATTATTTTTATCAAAAAAGTCATCATAACCAAGGAAACTAACACTGCTTAGCACAGCATCAATATCAGAAGCACTCCCTATATATAAGGAGTTCTTACCAAACCTAGCAGCGAGTAATTTAAGTAGCTCTAAAATACCAGCCACTCTTAATTTATCCTTAGGAAGCTCTTTACGCTGCTTTTCAACCAGTTCAACCAGCTCTTTATTATAATCTTGTTTATATTTCCAAGCATGCTTAGGCATACCCCCTCTTTGCTTAATCTCATCAGCCAAAGCCTGCATCTGCACATAGGTAGTAATGCCAATAGTATCCTGAATGTACTTAATAGACCACATAAGAGCTTCTTTCTCTTTAACCCCAGCCTTTACAAGCTCATCAACAAAAACTTTTATCATTAAGTTAATCCACCCATCCCTTTCAAGAGAAAGAGTGCCATCCAAATCAAACAAAACAGCCTTAAGCTTACTACCATCAAAAGGCCTGATAATCTCAATATTAGTATTAGGCACCTTCACAGGCTTATCAAGAAGGCCTTGTTTACCTGGTAAGATATAACCTGTAATTATAATAATCACCTTTCCCTCTGCTTCTGCCCTTGCAAACCCCACTCATAATGACAATTCTTTGATTTGCAAAAGAAATGCAGTCTTTTAGGCTTATGCTTATCTCCAAGAGTGTGAAGAATAGATATCCAGTCATCTTTCTTAAGCTTTTTATTGCAAAAACTGCACTTGATAGCTCTTTCTTCTACTAATTGCTCTGGCTTTGCATCACCTATATATATGTATTCATTAGAATAACCTAGTCTAATCTTCATATTGTTTTAAAACCTTGTCTAATTCTTCTCTTTGTTTATCAAGAAAGCTTTTTTTTCTAATATCAGCTTGCTGGTTATTGTAGTCCTGTAGTTCTTCAGCCTTTTTTCTTAGATTATAAGCCTGGTTTTCTAATTCCCTGGGAAAACCAGACTGGCTAAAACGCATTCTCTCTGATTCTTTGTCTAAAAAATTTGCTTGTGATTTCATACTTTTTATCTCTTGAAGTTCTTTTAATCTTCTCTCCATCTCTTCTTTTTCCCACTCATTTTGCTTAAATTGCTGCGTCACTTGTAATGATTCCAAGGCTTGATTTTTCTGAATCTTTTTTTTGGTTTGTTCTTCAAATATCTTATATGATTTTAAATAATCATCATATGAACTCATTTTGAGTAGAAGAAAGCCTTGTTTATATTTAAATTATACGCCAGCGGCAGGAGTTTCGTCATACAACATTTACATGTTGATTGTATTCGAACCTGCACGTCCAAAGGACAGCGGTTTTCGAGACCGCCGCAATACCGGATTATGCAACGCTGGCTTTAGAAATAGTAATGTTTTAAAGGTTAAAAAATCTTTCTGTTATCATTACTTATTTGGAGAATCTGATTTCAGTAATGTACCATCCTATCTTGTCATCAATTGTGCCTGCTTTTCCAAAAGTCTCCATGTGTGGGGTGCCACTGAATTCCTTAGTATTCTTTACTGCTCTTTCATAAATTTCTTTTGCTAGAACACCGTCTTCATCAGTCTTGGTAAAATCATACCCATAACCAATATAAGGGCCGAAATGGATTCTAATCTTGTGAGGTTTATCAATAATGGGGGAGCCACTTTGGCGTATGATTTCTTTTGCAGTCTCTTTGTTATCATCAGCAACTATAGACAGACTTGGGTCATTTTTTACTGTAGTTATATAATCATATATTGCGCCTAGAACAACTTCTTCTAATTCTTGATTTTCTACCATTATCAATCCCCCTATTAATATTAAAGAGTAAAAAAATAAAAAAATTTATGCAGGCACCTTAAAGATGGGCGGCCTGTTCTTGTCTTTTACAGTTACTTTAATGGTTTGCTTGGTATCATACTCTGCATCACTAACCACCACTGTTACTGTGTATTCTCCTGCATCATCATAGGTTGTCGTGTAAGTTGGTGAGTTCATCCAGCCTTTTACTTCTACTGTGAGATCATCTCCTTCTCTGTCAGTTGCTGATATTGGTAGCTCTATTGTTTCTCCTTCAAACACCTCTATGTTTTCTATCTTCTCTAATATTGGCGGGGTGTTCTTCTGGGTTATTATCACTGTTAATTCTTTCTTAACAGTTGATGTACCATCAGTGGCCAGGATGCTTACCTTGTGAGTTCCTGCATCTCCTACCTTTGTTTTCCACACACCTTTCTCGTCAAATGGTTCTGAAAAGGTTAAGGTTACTTTATCACCATCAGGGTCTGTGACTTCTGGGCTTATGGTTACTATTTCTGATTCCATGGCTGTTATCTCTTCTGGCAGCTCTGTTATTTTTGGAGCTCTATTCACATCCTGAATCTTGATATCAACAGTTTCTGTGCTCTCTTTTTCTTTATCCCTGGCTTTTATTTGTACTGTGTATTCTCCTGCATCCTCAAAAGTGGTTTGATAAGTGGATGATTTCATGAATCCTAAGTACTCCACAACCACGCTATCCCCTTCTGGGTCATATATATTACAATCAAGACTAATGGTTTCTCCTTCTTTCACAATCACTTCTTCTGGGCACTCAATCACTGGTGCTTTGTTAGCTTTATGGATTACCACCAATATATCTTGGCTAGTGTTGTCTTTGCCATCACTGGCTGTTACTGTTACTAGATACTGGCCTGCATCTCCCTCCTTTGTCTGCCATCTACCATTCTCATTAAAAGGGTCTGTATAGAAATAAGTGACTACATCTCCATCAGGGTCTATTGCCTCTGGTTTTAGCCTTAAGAGGTCTCCTTCTGTAGCTTCTATTACTATGCCTTCCTCTGGTATCTCTTCCTCTATTTCTTCCTGTGGTGTTATATTGCCTATCTCTATTGCAAACTCTGTTACATTGGTTACATTCTCCTCTGGTATTTCTAGCTGGCACCCTGCTATTACAAGCATTGCCAGTGTTATTAGGATTAATATATTGCTCATTCTCATTTTACCACCCTCCTCTTCTAATTATAATATCTCTTTTACTTACATAAAGAAGTTATATATATAAATTTTTCTATTCTGGAGTGGAGACAGCAAACATATATTAAAAAATTATTAGAAAAAATAAAAATTTTAGAAGATAATCCTTAACATAGCATCTATTCTGTCGTTTTTATTGTTCTCAAAGCCTTTATACTGGTCTCTTTGTGCTCCTACACCAAGCTGGAAGTTCTTTGCCAATGGTATCAGCACTTGAGCTCTTATATCTCCGTCTGTTTTATACGAGGCTTCTAGTGCAAATAGCTTTCCGCCTGGAGTCTCATACTTAAACATCTCTGTGAATCTCCACTGCTGCTCATTATCAAAATACTTATTCAAGAACTCAACCATTAGCTTATTGTTGATTCTGCCTTCTCCTGTTCTAAAGTAGTTATTCAAGGATGCTACATATATTTGGCTGGAAGGGCCTTCCTTTGGGTCCACATTTAAGGCATCAAAGGTCAGTAAATCATTGATATTTATCCTTCCTCCTAGGATTAATGGGCTATTATCAGTGCCTGCAAACAATTCCTGCGGGCCTTGCCCAGCCACATCATCTAAGTGACTATCCACCTTTCTTACAACTCCTTCTACATAAACCCATTTATCTCCACCTATCTTGACTCCTGGTTTAAAATAGAAGATGTGTGCATGCCCGTCTTCTGTCTTGTCGATTGATGTTATATCACTAGCATAAGTTATTTCTCCTTGTGCTTTTGACTTTACTATTAATCCTTCATAACCTGCAGTTAAAGTCAGGAAACTTCCCTCTCCTTTGGTTCTTACGTAAAATTCTGGGTTCACTCTTCCTATCCTTAGATTCTGGTCTTGAGAAAACCTCTTTTCTTGACCACCAATCATTTCTGTTTTGTCTAGGTTAATATCAAAGTCTTCATAGCTTCCGTGTAAGAAAAACTTAGTATGAGGTTTATCCATAATACGCACAAAGCCTTTTACATTAAATCCATCGCTGTCCCCAAAGCTCTTGGCTCCTGTAAGCTCTGTTCTCATTATCTTTAATTCCCTGGCAGTTTCATTTTCTTCCAACTTGCTCTCTATGGTTTCAGCAGTTTTGGTTTCTTTTGATTCTGTTTCAACCTTTTTATCAGCTCCATAAAGCAAAGAGCTAGAGCCTAGTGCTAATCCGCCTGCTAGTAAAAAAGGCAATATTTTTTTTCTAAGTTTCATTATAATCCCTCCTTAACCTTTGTTTTTATGTATTATTGAAAATCTTGATATTACGAATTCACCCCCCTATTTAAATCTTTTGTTTTATTGCTACTTGAAAGTAGTGTTGTACTTTTCACTAACTTAAGGCAACTTACATTTTTCATTTATTTAAACCCTTAAATATTAACCAAAGCCTTTTGAATTCTACTTATCTGTCTATCAGCTAACTCACCATACTTTGGGATTCTAAGCTTTTTTGCTAAACCATACAAAGTTGAAAATGTTATCAAGGTGTTTATCCTTGCAGGAATGTGCTTTATATTATATTGCTCCATACATTCTGACTTTTTGTCATTAATCACTTCGTAAAACCTGTGTACCAATTCCTGCAACAATGGGTCTTCTGGTAATAATCTAATTGTTTTTGAAAAACTTTTATTAGTATAAGGTATCTTAACCTGAGCTGCTTCTATCAAGGATTGACTTTCTGGGTTAGAAGCTAATGCTGAACCTGGAATAGGGATTATACAAACATATGAGCCAACCTCTGCTCCTAAATCAAGGTAATCAATACACTTATCAACAGTGTGGAATAAATCATAAGGAGTGCTTTTAGGAGAAGTAAGAATGACATTTACGTAAGGCAGAATACCTGCACTTAAGGTGTTGGATATGGTCTGTTCAGCCCTTTGAGGTCCTACTCTCTTATTTAATTCATCCAGCATCCTTTTTGAAAAGGATTCTACACCATAACCAATCATAACAAAATTAGATTCTCTAAGGTAACCCAGCATTTGTGGAGTAACATTATCAACTCTACTTTGACATATAAAACTCATTTCCTTAGGCAAGGTTTCTCCTTTTTTTAGCTTTATTAACTCTGTAATCTTTTTTATCCTCTGATTCCTATTGTTATCAAGAAAATTATCACTTTGAATAAGCGCCCTTTTTAAACTAGGATAAGCCAGGTAGGCTGACTCAACCATCTTAATAAAAGCCTCTGGGCTAAGACTTACCACCTTGGTACCCTTTTTTCCTGCTACAGTATTTTGAAAATTGGTTGAACTACAAAAGGTACAACCCCTAGGGCAATAATTGGTCTCAAACAACCTCATGGCATAAATCTCATGAAGCCTTTTTTTCCTTAGAGCAACATTAGCAAGGTCATCTTCATACAAACCCCTGGTTCTATCCCAGTACTTATCATAAGGAATATCCTTAAAATCAATGCCCAGAGTAACTTCTTCAAACTCATGGTTGTCTAAAGGCTGGGCACAGCCAGTAGGAATAGCTACTCCTTTATCTTTGATGATAAGACCCTTTATATTCCCAAATCTTTCCATAAGACCACCACTAACAGGAGCCTCTGTCATTCTAAGCATGGGTTTTTCCCCTTCTCCTCTTACCACAACATGTACAGGGGAATTATCAAAAATTAGGTCATAAGCAAAGGTGGCTTCCTGACCTCCAGCAACAATAGTAGAATTAGGAGAACATCTTTTAGCCAGGTGAACCAGAGCCAAGTCATTCTCCAAAGTGAGGTGGGTTGGGCTTATCCCAATAAAATCATATTTATTTTTTGTGACCAAATTCTGAAAGCTCTTCTCAGTAATTTTTTCAAGATCTGGGTCAACAACATCTACCTTATGATACCTTTTTCTAAGATAGCTTGCAATCCTATGGACTCCTAAAGGTGGAGCTCCAAAATTAGACCAAGCCAACCCATCCTTACTATATGGTCCAAATAATAAAACCTTTGATTTCATTTTATTCCATCATTTTATTCAAGTTTCACAGCATGATAATCAATCACATGACCATATTTTGCTCCTAGCCTTGCATCTAACCCAAGGTTCTTAGACATGTATTTGGCAACATTAACTGGCATTATCTTACCCTTCCATTCAGGAAGCAAGGACAGGGGTGATACAACTCCATGCCCATGCTCACTTAGAATTCTAAATCCTGAATCATTTAGCAAGTTCTTGAATTCATGCGGGGTGAAGTTTTTTCGCAGATAATTCTTTTGTAAAGCCCGAAATTTTGGATTGAGTTTTTTAGTCCATAATGTATACAAGGACTTACCATTACTTATATTAACAAAGAGTTCACCGCTTGGTTTTAGCACCCTGTGTATTTCCCTAAGCAGTTTTTCTGTGTTATGAATATGCATGGTTATATCCATGGCTGTAACTAGATCAAAATGCTCAGATTCAAAAGGCAGATTCTCAGCATCAGCCACATATCTTTTTGAAGGAATCCCTCTTTTAGCTATTATCCCTAACATTTCTGGATTTATGTCTGTGCAAACAACCTCATACCCTTTATCACATAACAGTTTAGTGTATCGACCCCTACCAGCACCAACATCAAGGGCAAGATGCCCTTGCCCATCAGGCATCTTATCCTGAACTGAATTAAACATCCATTGAAGGGTAAAATATCTTCCATCTGTTTCCCTATTCTCAGGATCCCACCAAGAGCAGTCCATGTCTGCAAAGGTTCTGTTCCCATTACCTATTTTTTGTTCAAGTGTATAGACTACTTTGACCACCATTACCACCCCTTCTTAGAGATAAGCTTACAGTCTCCATTAGGTCTGGATAAACTGAAAGAGCCAGATTCTCTAACCCTAAAAAATCTTTTTTATACATACTTGGCGCCTCAACAACCCTTTGGGATTTGATAGCTCCTTTTTTTCCTCTTTTTAAAAAATAAATCGGGGTTTCCCTTCCATCTTTAAAGAAATCTTTGTACATGATGAATGAGCCTTCTTCATTAGGCATTCTACAAATAAGCCCTTCTTGTATCTTGAATGGTTCTGCCTCAATTTTCCGATAACTAGGTCTGGGAAAATATTTTTTCGCTTCTGTAAAAGGAAGAACCCTAATGAATCTATCTTCCATATCAATTCCTAAGAATGTTTTCTCCCCATAATTAGAAACATATTTTTTAAGGGTTTCAGGCATGTTTTTGAATTCTATTAGATATAAATCATGATAAGGGGTTTTGTAAAAGAGCATCTCATACTGCTCAGGTTTCACATTAAAGAATCTTCTTAAATCAATGTTTGATACTTCAGGTTTAACATTATTTGAGCAGTAATTTTCATAATAATTCTTAGGCAACATAAATTCTCTTTTCTTCTTTTTTAATTTCTTTAATACATTCCCTACTCCTTTAGTAAACCCTACCATTCTAGGTACTGTAATTTGGTATACTTTGTAAAATGGATAGGTTAAAACCGCTGGGATATATCTTCTTTTCTTAGGAAGCCCATTTAAAAGTACATTTACTGTGCTTAATAGAACATAGGAACCATAAAAAATCCCTGCTACCTCAGGGCCCACATTTATGTGTCCCAAAGGAGTGTTTACTAAAGAGGGTATATAGTCAACTCCTATTATTTTTTCTATACCATTGGCAAGGCTCATACCTATAAAAGGGATGCCTGCTAGCTTTATTGGATGAGCCATCACATCAAGACCCCAGTTATATATATAATGATTATAGAATTCTCTGAGTTTGTTTTTTCTCTTGGTACTTAGAGTCGGGCTTCTCTTCATAAAAAGTGATTCAAATAATACCTTTATTATGCTTTCATCCCACCAAATCCTTTGCTTGGTAAAACTCCTTAATGTCTTAGGCCCCTCTGTTTCTACAACAAAATTACCATTATATAAGATTCTGCCATTTTTCCTTAAGATTCTTATTGAGGTTTCATAATCTTCTGCAAGCACACTTCCTGAATGTTCTCTTAGAATTATATCAAGGGTTTTTCTTTCAAAAAGCGCACAACCCCCAGATACAACAGCATCATCACGCAAAGCCCTTCTGCCAACTTCCATGGTAATGTTGTATTCTGTATCTTGGAGCTTGGTAAGCAGATTTTCATTCTTTACCCTCATGTTTACAGCACAAGCATTGGCTCCTGTTTGTTGAAGCCAACTCACAGCCTCTTCAAGGGTCTGCCCTTTGCCTTTATACCTCTCAAGAAAGATGGTATCAGGGTCCATAACAACCACTGTTTCTACACTAGGATCAAGATGGGTTAATCCATGTCTTACCTCTTGTGGTTTATGTTTGTTTATTACACAGGGAATAACATCTATGCCTAACTCTCTGGCTTTTTGCACTGTGTTATCACTTGAGGCATCATCAACAAGCACCAGATGTTCCTTGTGTTTAGACAACCTATCTATAACCTTCTCAAGGTTGTTTTCTAGGTTGTATACTGACATCAGAATCTTGTATGGTTTAGGAGGCTTACTAACATCTATATCTCTTCCATTTACATCTTTTAAACACATAATTTTTCTAAATATCCAGTCCTCCCAGTCAAATAGAGCTGCAAAATAAGGTATAATATTCTGTATCATTTTAAATCATAGATAAATTTCATCAACCAATCATTCCTCGTCCGACCCCCTAACCAAATAAAATATATACTACTTGTTCATAGTGATAATTCTGGTTGTTATTTAAATATTGCGGTTTTTGGGTAGATGAATACTTTATTAGAGAAAAAAATGATAATACTAATCAGATATGTTTTATTATAAAAATTTAGAATTACCTAAGAGAGTTTTTATTTCTTATCTAAAAGTCCTTTAGCACGTTTCATCAGATACTCTCTATCAATATTTATGTCCGCAGGCAAAGACCATCTAGCATGCACATGCTTTGGTTTATGTTTTAGAGACACATTTGCAAATATCAAATAACCTTTTAGAAGAGGATTTATCTCTTGTAACCTATCAATAACAGGAGGAACCTTGTAAAATTCCTGGTCTGACTCAAAATAAGGGTCCCAAGCATTAGCAAAATTAGTAGCACCTAATGCAAAAGGTGTTTTTATATGCTTCATGTGTATTTTTCCCATTTCATAAAGCTCATTAGCATCCCAGGTATAACTCATTAAAATCAAATAATGGGCTGGAATCATATTTAATCCATCTCCAAATCCTTCATCTCTTAGGATTCTGTCATAATTCATGCCTTTGCCCTCTGCAACAGCAGGCGTATCTATCAAAGGAACTGCAGGAGCAAATACCTTTTTCTTTTTTTCAGCAATATCATAAAACATGTCACAAATATATAAATATCTTTTCAATAATCTTTTTCTATTCTCTGGATTGTCTCTAAAATGACTTCCAACAGGCGGCTCAACATCATAACCATGCGGTTCTAAATCAATTTGATAAACATTTGATAAATCATCTGTATAATCAATCCAGTCAGCAAATCTTTTTTTTAGTTGAGCATCACTCCTTAAAGCTGGATCAAGAAAATGATGATCATCAAAACCAACCATCTCAACCCTAAGCCCACTTTTTTTACACTTTTGTGCAAACTTTCTTACTCTCCGCATATTTTCCTGGACATTACTTAAACCAGCAGGAGCATTATATATCAAAGCATCTACCCCGCCTAGATAAACAGTATTAATATCATATTTCTTCAACACTTCAATATATTCCTGATTCATCAAATCCAAGTTCCAAACAAACCTATCCCCATCCATATAACCAGGGTAAAACCAGACTCCGATCTCATCATTTATTAAAGGGGAGGGGTGTTTCTCTGGTGCTTTTTCTTTACTGCTATCAAGCAGTTCTTCTTCTGTTTTTTCTTTATAGCTCTCTAGCACTTGTTTCTCTAGTGCTTTTTCTTTACACCTATTCAGCAATGATACTAATCCGCCACTAGCTAGAAAAGTTAATCCTTTTGCACTGGACCTAAAAAAGTCTCTTCTGTGCATTGTAGAAATAGGAAAGGAACCGCTGTTTTTAAATATTACTGTGGTCACCACCGTTTAGTAGGGAAAACCATAAGTTTTATAAATTAAACTGGCTTTCCAGAACACAAAAACCTGATAATAACGAAGGTGGTAAATATGATATCCAAACTAAGAAGTATAGTTAAAAAAACACATCTACCCTTACTAATATTATATGCAGCTGCAACCATAAGTGGGTGTGGTACAGAATCTAAACCAGAAGGTACAGCAAAAACCCCAGAGGAAGTACGTAGTATTTATTATGAAGACTATATTAACAAGAAGTTATCATTGGCAGAATACTGGGCTAAGAAAGGATCTCTTTCTCTCATGGAGAGTGAGTTAGGACTTGTAGAAGGAGTTGTAGAGAAATCAGGTCATGATGTTTCTGAAAGAGTGAAGGACGTGTATGCTATGTTAATAAATGAACGGTTGTCTTGGGCAGAAGGCTTTGCTAAGAGAGGATGGCTTCCTCTTATGGAAGATGAGCTAAGAATTGTAGAAAAAATTGGTGAGAAATCAGGTCAAGACATCTCAACATTAGTGCAAAAAATACGAGATACATACTCTAAAAAGAAGCTATAGAAAAAATAGTTTTTCTTAATTTTCTTTTTCTATCATATACTCCAATTCTGTATTATATCTGACTTCAACCAATAACCCCTACCCATGGTCATGTTCTTTAATGAATTCAGCCATGGGAAAGGCGCTTCTGTGTCATACACTCTCCAATCTGCTCCTGGCATGTGATAAGTCCAAACAATTATGGGTGTTGTTAAGCCACTAATCGGGTTAGGCATAGCAGTAGTTGAAGAGTTATAACCCACAAAATTCCAACTTGGCATCAACCTAATAGTATGGCTTACTACTGCATCTCCTTGTACTGTTAATGTCTGGTCTGATTCGCTCTTTAGCCAGTAAGCATTACCATAACTCATGGTATGTAAAGTGTTTAGCCAAGGAAAAGGAGCATTGGTGTCATAAAGAGTCCATAAATCATTACTGGCATTATAATGCCAAACAACTATTTGACCAGTCAAATCCTTAATCACAGCACTAACAAAGGTATTTGTTGGTTGCAAGGGCAGACTAATTAGGTTCCATCCACTAAAAAGATTTATATCAACCTGCTTCTCCTCGTAAAAAGCATCTTTTAACTCATAATAAACCATTCTTGGCTGCATAATATCAGGTCCGCCACTAGCATTAAGAGCTATCCTCATAACCCCCCACCATTCCTCATTAGAAAAACCATCAGGATGAGCACCTGTTGGATAGCCACCATAGTCATGGCTCCAGTGATTTCCTGTTTTCCACCACTCATCAGAATAAGCCATAAGAGTAGAGCCAATGGTTATGTTAGAATTATTTATCTCACTCCACATACTAAGCACCCAGTCTGCATGCACATCCTCGTATTCCTGGTAATTAGTATTATTCAAGGCATCAATTCCATACTCTGTAATCAGTAAGGGCTTGCCAGTCAGAGCAGCATAATCATAAAAAAAGCTTCCAAAGCTTTTTCCTCTAAAAACATTACAACCCCAGAAATCAGTGTAATTCATAGATGCATCATCAGAAGCATAAACAGCACTCCCAAGACTTAAGAGGTCTCCATTAACAACACCTATTGGATGATAATCACTTCCTTCTATCTCATAAGCCACTCTTGCAAGCTCATTGCACAAAGAATAAAAATCATCAATATAAGCAGGATTGGAACAATAATCAAGATTATTCTCATTACCAAGAGCCCATACAAGCACAGCAGGATGGTCTTTGAACTCATTAACATACAAGGTAAATTCATCAATGTAGTTCTGCCTGACAGCTGGATCTCCATAGTTTTCATAGCAATTAATCCAAAAACCCATAACAACATAGATTGGATTAACACCATTATTATAAGCAGCATCCAAAAACGATGTATTTGTTACCTTTCCCCAGGTTCTTATAGTATTAGCATTCATCTCTCTTAACAAAGGAAAATCCCGGTTATATATCTCAGGAGAATCATATATAATATCAGTTCCTCCAGGCACATCAGCTGTCAGTCCTATGGGTATGGGCTGATATCCAACCCCTTTTGCTTTAAAAGATTGATTATTAACAAACAAGCCTGAACAATTAATCTTGACAGGCCCTGTGCTCTCTGGCTTATACATTATGCATTCTTTTTGTGTCTGGTTAACATATGATAAATAATCCTCATGGATTTCCTGGTTTGATTTTGCATACTCAAATATTTTTAACTCATCAAAAAGACTTTCAGAATACCCATACCACCGATTCCAGCCAACACAGAAATCCTGGCTTAAATCAGGATAGCTGTTGATAATATTCCCATCATAATCACTTTTACACTCACCGTCCAGACAAAGCTTAAAATAAGTAGTTATGTTTCTTCTTTCCCATACAGCAGCAATAAAATGCCATTCATCATCATAGACTAATTGTTTTGGGCTCCAAGCTTGGTCATAATTATTCACATTGTTTTTTACTTCCATGATTGCATAATTAAGGTTTTTAAAAATGCCCTGGCTGTTAGGATTCATTAAACCATTGATATCAAAAAACCCAAGGCCGTTATCAGAAGGAGGCTTAACCCAGAACTCAAGGGTTCCGTTGGTATCATTAAAGTTATTCTCCAGAGGATAGCATACTTTTTTACTGTTACTAAGATTAAGGGCATTGCCTAGAACTCCATCACAAAAAATAGGGGCGAATAAAAGAGAGCCATTATTATCCTGAATGGTTGATATGTTGTTAAAAGGCTCATAGAATAACAGGGCTTCTACTGAATTAAAACCAATTATGAAAAACAGCAAAACCAGGACGGCCTTTAGTTCCATTCTATCTCCCTAAAAAAGAGAAGCAGATGGATTATAAAATGTTTTCTATTATTTTCCATTGTTTAATAGTAATATTAGTAATAATAGTAATTAATAATGATAGTAATTAATGAAAATATCAATAATAGATATTAAATTTAGAACAATCATGATATACAAGATATAGCTAAATTATAAGCACCCTGAGCCCCGGCATATCCATCAACAACAATATAATAAATTGTGTTTGCAGTTGCAGTAAAGTATATGGTCTCTGTTCCTGAAGTATAGCTTGAATAACTACAGTAATCCTTATCACAACCTAAAGAGGAATCAGATAAAACAAAGAGGTCTAAATCAACACTCATTCCAGATAAGGTTACTGTAATTGGAATAGTGGCTGTAGTGCTAAAAGTATAGGTAAATTCTCTTCCTGTCTCAGATCCTGTGTAACATGGAGAAACATATGTATCAATAAGGTCTGTTGAACCAGTATTTCCAGTATTACCATTAACATTTTGATTACATCCAATACTAGAAGCAGGAGGACAATAACCTGAACCAGTGCCTTGACAATCCACATCAAGAGTATAAGAACTAACAGCACCTTGATATCCGTCAACAGAAAGATAATAATCTTGACCAGGAGAAGCACTAAATGTAACTTGACTATTTCCATAGGTAAAACACTCACCAGCATTGCATGTTATTGCACCTTCATTCATTGCAAATAAATCAAGATCAGCTGACATTCCAGATAATGATGCAGTAACATCAACATTATCAGGAACAGTTAATGTATACCCAAACTCTGGGCCGCTTTCATCCCAAGTAGTACAGCTATACAAGTCAATAGTATCAGTGGCTCCTGCTCCGTTATTGCTATAAGAATGTGAACCACCGCAGGCAATACTAGTAAATGGCCAGCAGTTACCATAAGTAAGCCAAGTATTACTGGGTGTGCAGTACATCCTATTATCAACATCCTGATAAGTTGACATATGGATGCCTAACCCAGAATCATCAGTTGCAACACCATTGCAGTCATATAAAAGACCATCATAACATAGTATTGAACCAACTGAAGCACCACTATACATAATATTTGCATTATAACAACAAGTTCTTCCAGTACCTTCTATTTGTACATAGTCTTCACCAGAATCATCTCCGCAACAAGTTGCAGGACTTGAATAGCTTAACCAACTAAAACCACAACCAGTTGCAGTACAGTAAGTGCTGGATTCGTCTGGGTCATCCCATTGTCTTCTATAACAATGTGATTTTACATCAAAAGGACCAAACTCATGACACATATTATGGGGTCTGCAAATACCATTATGGTCAACACAATCAGTATTAGTATCACAGCATGCTGTTGTGTCACTTCCGCAGTTTCCATTGGCAGAGCTATCAGTGCAAGTGTTTGCATACTCATTTGAGTCATCACCACAGCAAGTTGTTGGTGATACTTCTCCTCCTATAGCCCAGGAATAACCACAGCCTGATACAGTGCAGTAGCCACTTGATTCATCTGGGTCCTCCCACCAGCTGTTTCCGCAGTAAGATTTCAAGCCTCCGGTTCCAAAATCATGGCAGGCACCTGTGCCTTGGCAGTTTCCATTGTGGTCAACGCAGTCGCTATTAGCATTACAGCACGCATTTGAGTCACCTCCGCAGTTGCCATTGGCAGAGCTGTCCACACAGGCCTCTGCATACTCCCCTAAGTCGTCTCCGCAGCATGTTGTTGGTGACACTTCACCCCCTATAGCCCAGGAGTAACCACACCCTGATGCAGTACAATATCCACTAGCCTCATCAGGATCTTCCCACCAACCACTGTTGCAGTAAGATTGTAGAGTGCCAAATGCACTACACAAACCACTAGTCTGACAATTTCCATTATGATCAATACAATCTGTATTTGAATTACAGCAGCCATTTATATCACTGCCACAATTTCCATTAGCTGAACTATCAGAACAACCTCTGCCATATTCATTAGTATCATCACCACAGCAAGTTGTAGGTGATACCTCTCCTCCTATAGCCCAAGAAAGACCACATCCAGAGCAGTAACTGGATGAACTATCAGTGTCATAAGAATAATCAAAACAACTAGCACCACTGCACCCTCTGTCATGGTACATACACCCATTGGTCCCGCTTCCACAAGTTCCAGAGCAGCCATCAACACCACAATCAGCTATCATTCCATCAGCAACATCACCACAATAGCCAGGACTTCCCATGCAAGCCCAATTGTCATTGTACAGATATCTGGTGTCAAAGCAGTACTCGCTCTCATAATTCCGGCAGTCATAACCACTAGGACCTACATAGCCTGCACCTGAGGCTCCATACTCATAAACAGTGGTTTCTACGCAATAATCATTATAGCTTGAGAAGGTGCAGCTACCCCCGGAACAACCCACATAATCAGTCACAGTGCCTCCTACTGTATAAGCAGTAGCTGAACCATCAGTATCAGTTGAGGCCCTGGCAGCGCAATCTTCAACAGTAGAACCCCATACATAAGTGCAGGAACTGGTGTCAGGTATCACATAGTAATCCAGATAAGACCTAATCACGTTTCCATCACACACTGCAGAGCAAACATCAGAACCATCACAATTAAAAGTTACACAGTTAGCAGTTGTATAAACACAAGCACCACCACTGTTCACATAATAATCTCTTTGCTGAGAACTTGGGTCAGCACCACAACCAGGAGTGTTGCCACCACCATAATAACCATCCATTACATTACAGTTCAGAGTGCCAAGCAGGTTAAAAGTACAAGAGGCGTTCAAGCAATAATATTCTCTGTTATCAGCAACAGGGTCATCCATATTATTACAACCAGGGCCAATATCACCATAATTATACCAGCCAGTGTAAGCATAGCAGTCCTCTGATACATTGGTTTCTGGTACACAAGTTTGATTTATGCATCTGCCTTCATCATGCACAATCAAGGTTCCATTCATACAATAATCAAAATCTAAGTGGTTGCAGTCATCATCCACAGTGCATTCAGGTGGGAGACAAGCAGGATCATTTTCACATTCAGTATCATTGCAATCAGTCAGGTTATTACAATTATTATCTTTTCCATCATCACAAATCTCAAACATGCTTGGGTGCATCATAGGATCAGAGTCATTACAATCACATACAGAACCCCATCCATCAGTATCATTATCTGTCTGGCTTGGATTAAAATTATCTGGGCAGTTATCACACCCATTACCAAAGCCATCAGCATCATTATCTCCTAGCAAGAGTTTTATCACAGGTGCTTCTGTGAAATTAATATTTGCATCAAGCTCTGTGGCAGGGAAATCACTTGAGCATGCTTCTCCTGTCAGATATATATGGCACAGATTATCAAGGTCAATGCCAAAGCCTTGGTCAGGCATAAAGTAAAGAGCAGTAGCAGGGTCTTGTCCGCCCAGGAAAGTGGAATAGACCATGTCTGAAGAGCCAGTGTTAGCAGGAATAAGTTGTGTGATAAACATGTCTCCAGAGCCATTCAAGGTTGTATCTATTGCTCCTATTGTTGTTGGGAAATCATCAGAATAAGTAGTTCCAGTGACAAATATATCTCCATGAGAGCCAACACTTATGTCTCTGGCAATATCATAACTGCTTCCTCCTAGATAAGTAGCATATATAATGCTTCCATTAATAGTGTCAAGCACTGCTATGAATGCATCACCACCATTAGCAAAGTTGGTATCATAACCTCCAATGGATACAGGGAAGGTTTGAGAATAAGTCTGGCCTGTTATGAACATAATATTTTCTCTAATCACTATACCATAACCAGTTCCATTAAGGCTGTTGCTAAACACAATTGAACCATTAGGTGCCAGCTTAACAACACCCATGGTTCCTGTTACATAAGCATTTCCACTATCATCAACATCAATATCATAGCCAACCCCTCCGATGTTGGTGTTATGATATAAAGGTGAACCAGTAGATGAATTTATCTTAACTGCTCCTGTAAGATTAGAACCAGTCACATACACATACTGTCCATTAATACTTAGGGCAATGCCATAGCCAGCATCTGAATCCCATAAGCTATTCATGTATATATAACTTCCATTAGGAGCCAGCTTGGTTAATCCCAAGGAGCCTGTTATGTACATATAACCAGCATTATCTACAGCAATATCTCTTGCAACAGCATCCTGAGCTGAAATCTTTTCAAGATACGAAGCATATTGCAGGCTTCCATTAGTGTTCAACTTCATCACAAAAGAATCCCACATATCATTATGAGTGGTGGTATCAGTTACTGGGAAATCAGAAGAATAGGTCTGGCCAACCACATACACCTCATTGCCTTTAAGAACAATCCTTCTTCCAATATCTGGAACAAAATAATCAATAAAAAACCCTTGGGTTCCTCCAAAGAGCTTGGAATATAAAATACTTGGGTTAGAATCATTATAACTAGGTGTTGTATAATTCGTGCATGTTCCACAATCCTGAGGACAATTCACACAATCCTCTGGCCCAAGGAGGTCAGTGATGCCTGTGTTCTGGCAATAATTATCACCGCACACAGCATATATTTCAGGGAAGTAAGCAGAGTCAGGGCACCTGCAGTCTTGGGGATGACTCCAGTACTCATCAAGCTGGCAAGAAGCATCCCATGATGCTGGGGAACAATCCTCAGGACAAGTTTTTGGTGATTCCCAATATTCACATGTATCATCACCACAAACACCACAATCAGCAGAGCAGTTCTCTAGCTCTACAGGATGACAAGTACCATCTCCGCAATAACAATCCTGTGGACAAGTGCCTGGGAATTCTCCTTGCTCACAAGTGCCATTGCCACAGAATGCAGAGGACGACCTTATCACTCGTTCATAAGCATACTGTGCATAGGTAAGCTCATTAGTGCCTGTTTGCCAACCCACCTCACATGACATGCCAGGTATATTGTAATCAGCACAGCAGGGCAGAAGCTCATTAGATTTAAAGTTAAACAAGGACTCTGCTACTGCAACTGAAACACAAATACCACCATAAGATAAATAGCATGTGCTTCCTGGAGGCGTATTTATTACAGGGTCTACACATGATTCGCCTGGCTCACAATTACAAGCAGTTCCATAACAACTAGCTCCTCCACACATCTTATCTGTCTTATTGGTTATATAATTATAGCAGCGGAATACATTAGTAATATTATTATTTTCATAAGCAAGTTTGGCACCATGGCACTGAGGCTCATTACAACAATAAGTAGGGTCTACTCCTTGCTCACAAGTAAGGTTTCCAATAGCAGTTCCTCCTGGCATCCAAGGATCATTAGTATCCTTTATACACATGTTATTCTTACAGCAGTGTGCTGGTCCACAATCACAGGCATCCTTACAATAATAGGATGGGTCTTCTCCACAAGTACCTTTTTTACCATTACTATCAATGCACCAGTCTCCTGGTGGACAGCCTGGTTTTTCACAGCAGTACACAGGCATCTTAGGGTCTTGGATGCACCTGCCATAATAACAGAAAAAGCCTTGTGGACAATCGCAATGCTTAGTACAATTAATAATTGTATCACATAAATTTCCTAGTCCATCATTATCAGCATCATCCTGACCAGGGTTATAATCATTTATACAGTTGTCACAGGCATCACCTACTGTGTCATTGTCAGTGTCAGTCTGGCTTGGATTAGCTATAAATACACAGTTATCCAGATAATTATTAATACCATCATTATCTGCATCTAAGGGCTGGCAGTCAAGGTCTGCATAGTTATTACCAAGACAGAAATTATGCAAAGTCTCGCTTAGGTCAAGAGAGATGCTAAACTCATTATCCCACGGGTCAGTAATATTCACTATCTTAATATTTGGTCTGAAAGGAAAGGTAAGATGAAAGCTTACATTCTCATGATAAAATATTTCTTGACCAAGCCCAATTCTTGGATCCCAGATTCCATAAGTATCCAGTAATTCACCTGCAGAAGAAAAGAGCTCTACTCTAAAGTGCTCTGGTTGAAGCCCAATATCAGGGTGACCTCCAACCACTTTTCTTCCCATCTCATTAAGCACACCTTGGGTAATATTGAAATTAACCATTATTCCCTTTGAACTGCCAGCATACCAGTTGTCTAAAATCCAGTCAATACGCCTGGAACACGCATCTCCAAAATTAGCATTAGCACTTTCCATAACACACCAGCCAGGATCATATCGCCATATTCCACCAACATTGTAAGTACTTCCACTACAGACCACTGTACATGAAATCTCTCTGCAGGTTCCATTAGTCCATGAATTAGAAGATAAGTCAGCCTGACAACTAGCATTAGACATCCAGACATTACCATTTGGGGGAATATCTGAAGCTGTTGATGGATACCAGGTGCATCCACAGTACTCATCTATTAAACCAAAAATTGCATGACCACTTTCATGAATAACCACTCCTCCTCTTCTTCCAGGAGCTCTGAACCTGCTTGGTGGTCCAAGAGAGTTGGCACATCCTCCGCCAGCACCACTGTTAAGCAAGAGTCCAGCAGTATCAGCATCTGGAGCATCAGTCCAGAAATTAGCAGGCAGGGTTCCTACACACCCTGTAGTATAACTTCCATTTCCGCCTGTATAAACATAAAAATTAAACATATTTCGATAATCAGAACGAAGAGAGTAGGTGGTATGGTTATCAAGATTTAGATATCGATTCCTTATGAGGGCTATGACATCATTTACAAATTGATTCCAATTTCCTACATAACTTTGTGCTGGAACAAATACCAAATCAATAGATTTATTATGCACATCTCTTCTTAAGCGAATAGCTTGAACATTAGTCCAATTTGCAGGAACAGCACGACATGCAGGACAAGGACCTCCGCAGTCTCTTCCTGACTCATGTGCGCCTTGCATAACATCATAACAATCACAAGCATCACCCACACCATCATTGTTAATGTCACTTTGGTTAGTATTGGCATGATTAGGACAGTTATCAATTTGGTCTGGAATATCATCAGAGTCAGCATCTGCTATGCATTCAGCATTAGAACACACCTTGGTAGCTCCGCACGAATGTGATTGGTATGCAATATTGCCTGAATCACAATAGTGCTCTCTTAAGGTGTTATTGTCAATACAGTAATCTGTTCCATTAGGAGGGAGGAAAACCGTGGTATTAACCCATACTGAGCCTTTTTTTGCATAGTTAAGTCCTGTATCATTATCATAACAGGAAGGACAACCAAATATATTAACTGATTCTAGTGTTTTTGTGTTTGGACAGGAGTCGCAAGCACCTCCTACTCCGTCGTTGTCATAGTCAAAACCAAACAGGCCTGTGCAGTTAGTTTCTGGACTGTCACAACAATAGATACAGAACCAGTCATTAGTTTGGCATGCAGGGTAACCAGGAAAGATTAAACCCCAGCAATCTGAACAATTCCTAGTCTGTCTTGCCTGCTGGCACTGAGGAGTACTGTTATATATGGGATTACAATTATCACAAGCATCACCATCAGTATCTCCGTCAGAATCCTCTTGTTTGGGATTATAAGCGCTTGGACAGTTGTCACAAGCATCTCCTATTCCATCCATTAAAGGTAGGCACATAATCATTGGTTCAGGCCAGCTATATATTTTCTGGCACTGCATTCCATCATCATCTTTTTGGTCAGGGTTAGGTATATTATAGCAGTTATCATATTTGTTCTCAACCCCATCATTATCCCAGTCATTATTCATTATAGGACCTTTGAAGTCCTCCTTGGTTTTGAGCACAACATCTTCCAGATTCACCATGGCATAATAAGCAAATCCAATTGGAAAAGGGCCTCCTTCATACTTGCAGTACTTGGCATAACATATCTCTTCTACTTTTCTGTTAACAACAATCTCTATGATTGGAATCTCAATGCCAGTATAATTCACCTCTACTATAATTGTATCATTAGGCCCTGGGTCTGGAGGAGAAAGGAACATGTCAATCTGGTCACAGGCATCACCTATTCCGTCATTATCACTATCTGCTTGGCCAGGGTTAGGGGTGCTTGGACAGTTGTCACATGCATCACCAACACCGTCACCATCAGTCTCATTTTGCCAAGGATCAGTCGCTGTGGGACAAATATCACATGCATCACCAACAGTATCTGCATCAGTATCATTCTGGTCAAGATTATATATAAAAGGACAGTTATCAAAGGTGTCAGGAATAGTATCATTATCAAAGTCTGTGTCTGGAAGAGAGGCTATTGACCAGTTTTGCTCTACACCTGACTTTAGCCAGTAACCCTTGCCACGAGTCATATTCTTCAAGGTGTTCAGCCATGGGAAAGGAGCAGCAGTATCATAAACTTTCCATGCATCGTTTTGTGCATAATAAGCCCATAAAACAATAGGTGTTAGTAATTTATTAATAGGCACTGGCATACCAGTGGTTGAGGTGTTGTACCCAATAAAATTCCAGCCAATCATTAGGTTAAAAATAGATTCAGGCACAAAAGCACCTTTTATGGTAAGAGTTTGATCTGAGGTTGTGCTCACCCAGTAGGCATATCCATACCCTATTTCTTGTAGGGTGTTGAGCCAGGGGAATGGAGCATTGGTGTCATAAACAGTCCAAGCATCAATGCTGGCATTATAATGCCAGACAACAATCTGGCCAGATAAATCCTTGATTATCTCTGCAATAGAAGAATTAAGGGGCTGGAGTGGAAGGCTTATCAGGTTCCATCCAGCATATAAAGAAATGTTATATATATTATCTAAGTCACACACATCCCCTAAGGTATCAGTATCACTATTACTCTGATCAGGATTATATACATTTGGGCAGTTGTCGCATATCTCTCCTACTCCGTCACTATCAGTATCTGTTTGATTTATATTATGCACATAAACACAGTTGTCCACTGCATTGATTATTCCATCATTATCAATATCATTATCACAAGCATCGCCTGCCTCATCATTGTCAGTGTCTTGTTGGTCTGGGTTGTAGTTATTGGGGCAGTTGTCGCATATCTCTCCTACTCCGTCACTATCAGTATCTGTCTGATTAACATTGGGTAGATAAGGACAATTATCATCCTCTTGCGTAACATTATCACCATCAGGGTCAATATCACAGATGTCTCCTATTCCATCCAAATCAATATCCTCTTGAAAAGGATTGGGTGTATCAATACAATTATCATCTATATCCACTACTCCATCACTATCAGTATCATTTAAGTAAGGACAATCCTGAGGACATATCACGAAGTCTTCACCAGGGTCACATATGTTGTTTCCACACAGATTGCTTTCAACTACTACAATATTTGAAAAGGCTACTATAGAGCCTCCCACAAAGGCTGTTGTTGCTCCGAGTTCTGTATCAGCGGCAACGCTTACTTCCACAGAATAATTAAACTGTTGAATCTCACCTGGGTCTAAACTAGGTATTATCTTAATCCATCTGAATCCATAATCATCATCTGTAGCTTCAAAGTCTTGTTCTGGTTCAGCATTACCATAATAGACAGATTCAAACCTATCAACCAAAGTTATATTATTAATTGTGATAGAGCCATTATTGTGAATTATTACTGTAATATTGATAGGTTGATCAAGAGATGTTATTTCTGATGAAGCAATTTTTTGGAGTTCTAAGCCAGTTGCCAGGGAACTCCACTTAAGGTTTAAAGCAGTTGGATAAACATCCTCAAAATTCCAATAATAAACATCCCTTCCACCTTCTGTTCCTGTTGAAACATACTCTTTATTACTGGTAAGCAACTGAACATCTTGTGGTAACTTAATCTTTGCATGATAAGCATCAACTGTTTCTGAACTCTGCATTCCATTGAAAACAATAACAGGATCCAAGCTATAGTAGTGTAGATTTGTTCCAGTAAAGTCTTGCTCATAAGCTATATACATATTTTTTTGTTCACCTGGTTGAAAAACCACAGGATTACTAAGAGTGTTATTTCCTATGAAAACACTTGCATTAGGTGGCGACACACTTATGTTTACTGCAACAGCTTGTCCAAAATTAATATTTTCTAATACAACATCCACACTCACATTAGAACTGTTTTGAATATCAACAGAAGCATTTAGTGAAAAAATAGTAATGTCACCTGTGTAAAAGGCGATCAAGGCATTTACTCCAGGAACTACCAGAATAACTACCAAAATGAATGTTGATAAGAGTACAAAGGGCGCTGTTATTCCCTTAACTTTATTATGTTGTGTTTTCATTTTTTTCTATGATGTTTTCCTTTTTGTCTAATGGTTTTGTTTTGTCTAATGGTTGAATCTGATAGTTTACTAACAGTTTATGGACATTTGTTCTCGTAATAAGTATCATGGGAATAGCCCGTAGAAGGGCAACTAGGGTTTCCAGGATAATTATAAGTATAAGAGGCAGGGTTGGTGTCTGAACAAATAAAACCAGGCCAACCCTTGCACCAGTACTCACCAACCCTGTCATTCCATATATTATCAATAGGTTCATGAGCACACCAGGCAGGAGTGGTGAAATACTTTTCACCAATAGGATGATAATCCATTATTCTGTACTTGCTCTGATACAAAACAACATTAAAGGTATGACCACCACTCTTCTTGCCCTTATCATTCTTGGGACAACTTTTTTCATAATGATCAGCACAGAAAACACACTTCCAGCTAACACCCAAGGTTCTTAGCAAGGCTGTTCTTAAAATAGCATGGTCTTCACAATCACCGCAATAATCCTTAGAGCATCTATCAGAGGTAGAGGTTATCAAGTCATCAGCATATATCACTCCTTCACCAGCACATATATCACAATCATCGTCGTCAGAAGTCCACTCTGTATGATTAGCCACATACCAGGAAACCACCTCTATATATTCATCACTAGTGTCCAGGCTGTTTACACTTATGTTTTTCCAATTAGCATACTCTTTTAAGGCTTGGACTGCAGCATTGTTGACTGCAGAACTACCCAGAGCAAAATAATCAGCATCCTCTTCATCACCATAGCCTGCATCTGCAAAGCAATCAATGCATTTTGAGGGACAACTTCCCCCGCAATCAACCCCACTCTCATAAGCCCCTTTAACACCATCACTACAGTCACAGGCATCTCCTACACCATCACTATCAGTGTCATTCTGGTCATCATTAGCTTTTTTCTTGCAGTTATCACATAAGTCACCCCATTTATCACCATCCACATTTGCCAGGTTAGTACTGGAATTCAAAGGACAGTTATCACAAGCATCACCTATGCCATCACCATCACTATCACTTTGGTTAGTGTTAGCTACTCCTGGGCAATTATCACACAGATCTCCTAAGGTATCATTATCATAGTCCACCTGATAAGGATGAGTAAGATATGGACAAGTATCACAAGCATTCCCATACTTATCCCCATCAGAATTCAACTGGCTAGGATTATACTTTAACCAGCAATTATCACACACATCTCCTACACCATCATTATCATAATCTGCTTGATTCTGATTGCTGATATATTTACAATTATCACATACATCTCCATAAAAATCTGAATCAGAATCCTTTTGATAAGGATTAGAATCATTAGGACAGTTATCACAATCATCACCACAGCTTGGGTCTTGTAACCAGTTGGTACCATCCCAGTAACTAGAATCGAGTTTTAGCAAGTCACAATCCCCATCACTATCAGTGGTGGTTGTGGCCCAGAACACAGTCCAGCAAGTATCACAGGCATTGCCAATGCCATTGCCATTAAAGTCATACTGGTCAGGGTTGTAAGCACTAGGACAATTATCACACACATCACCAAATCCATCACCAAGGTAGCTATAATCTGTTGGAGTCTGACTCCTTGAGTATAACTCATAAATCTCATCCTTGGTTAATGCCCTGTTATATATTGCTACCTCATCAATCCTTCCATCAAAGTATTCTCCATAGCCATGATTCCTTCCAATCTCAATGACATCATAACTTGTATCCACATCAATGTAAGATATGTTTACTTCTACTGCATCTTTATAGAACCTCACACCTGTGCCTGGAATAAAAACAGCAGCCAGGTGTTGCCATTGATTTAAATCAATACTAAAACCTGTGCTTCTGCTCAGTTCTCCTGTAAAAACATGCCAAGTGCTGCCATCTCGCAGAACAGACCAATCATAGCCACCATTATCTGTGCTTATTACTTGGTGTCTGCCAGATGAATTACTAATAGGATAGACCCACATCATCATGGTTATATTAGTTGAACCTGATTGGTTAATACTTAAAGGAGTGCTTACATAATCATCAAAACCATCAAAGCGAAGACCAGATTTAATCTTACCACTGGTCCAGGCAGGTCCATTCATAAGAGTTCCATTGCTTGTGCCAATAGAATCAGCAGCAATAGTGCCACTACCCTCATTAAATTCCCAGTAACTTATCATATAACTTTGGCGGATGCCATCAGAATCATTTTGGTCAGGATTAGAAATAACTTTGCAATTGTCATCTGAATCACACACACCATCTTTGTCAAAGTCATCGCATAAAGTGCACTCATGAGTGCATCCTACCATTCCTTGATCATCCCAGCCAAAGGTTCTGTTACACTCATTTTCTGCTCCATCATTAGCTCCCCCTCCTTGCATGCGAATATCGGCCTCAACATTAGCACAAGCCTCATTCCAGTCAAGCAGATTATTACTTGAATTAAAGAGGTGTATTCCATCATAATGACTGTATCTTATGGTGTTATACCAAAGATGACTATCATTAACATTATCAAGTACAATGCCACGCCCATTAGACTCTGCATAATTATTAGTCAGATTGTTATTCTTACAATTCAAGACTTCAATGCCAACATCATAAGAGCTAATATTACAATTTTTTATAGTTACATTATCAAAGCCATTATTATAAATCGCTTTACCATTCCTGTTACCAATAATAGAAGCATTGTTACAATCAAGCACTATGTTTGACTTGTTTATGATAATAAGCCCATCGTCATTGGTATCATTAACATAGCTGGTTCCCTTACACAGCTTGGTATCCTTGGTAAGCACCATGTTGTCATAGGGATTCAAGCAGCACAGATAAGTACAATCAGTTGCACCTTTATCATTCCAGTTATACGCATTATAACAGGTATTGTTAGTTCCTACACAGTTGTTTGAATTCCCTACCCAGATATCAGAGAAAAGATTTGCACACATCACATTGGAAGTATAATGATTATTATTAGAGTTCAACATGCCAACACCATAAATATTAAAGTTAATATTGTTTGAAGTAATCCCATTGTAAGGTGATTCAGTTAGAACCAAACCCACATATCCATTAAACATAAGAGTATTGTTAGTAATGTTGTTTAATTCAGCATGGGAAAGCCATATTCCAAAAAAGAAAAAGCCAATATTACAGTTCTGAACAATATTATTCTTACCACTAACAAAAATCCCTGTGTCCACATCAAAGGGCCAGTCCCCAGCAATAGTGTGTCCCTGGCAGTCAAAGATGATATTATTTCCATTAAGGCTTATGCAATCTCCTGAATGATTAAGAATATCATTGGAAAGGCCTATTCTATCATAACCAGCAGCTATTAACTCATTACACTCACTACAAGAACTACACGTACTACTCTGAGCCAATGCATAGGTGCTTAGAACAATTAAAAATAGAAAGATTACAAGTAATATGCCTTTCTTATTAATTCTGACCCCCCCACCAATATAAAGAATAAAAGGAAAATACAGTAGTATTTAAATGTTTTCTATTGTCTAATGGTAATCATTTATTGATTTTTATATTATTTGATTAGTCATTTATATAGTCCAATTCTGCTCTAAATCTGATTTCATCCAGTAGCCTTTGCCAGCAGTCATGTTCTTCAGGGTGTTCAGCCAGGGGAAAGGAGCTTCTGTGTCATATATTTTCCACCTATCAAGCGGTGGGAGTTCTGCGTAGTAAGCCCATACCACTATTGGAGGGGTTAAGTTGACGATAGGAGTTGGCATATCAACAGTTGAACTGTTATAGCCAACAAAATTCCAGCCAGGTTCCAGGGTCATGGTGTGGTCTCTTATTAAGTATCCCCATATAGTTAGGTTCTGATTCAAGTTAGAATATAGCCAGTAAGCATTTCCATAACCCATTTCTTGCAGAGTATTCAGCCAGGGAAAAGGAGCATCAGTATCATAAAGAGTCCACCTATTAATACTTGCATTAGTACTAGCATTATAATACCAAACAATGATTTGGCCAGATAAATCCTTAATAACATGAGATACTGAATAATTCAGGGGTTGTAATGGCAGGCTTATCAGGTTCCAGCCAGGACTCAGAGTAATACTCATATTCAAATAACAATCTGTGTCCACTCCATCCATGCAGTCTAGGTCGCACTGGCCATCAACAATTGGATTACAGATTCCATCTTGTGCAGCACCAGTACAGTCCTGTGAGCAGGTCAGATAGTTTTCACCATTTTGTGCTTCACATATTCCATTTGACACACATTTCACCGCTGTTATTTGTGAGGGTATGGAGAAACTAAGATTCATATTATTCACATAAATCTCTGTTAAACCATAGATATAAGCTCCTATTGTATAAGGTTTTAATCTATACATAAAAGATGCTTTGTCATGCGCGGGGATTAGGGCTTCAAATGATAGATATGATGGTTGCATAGCAATTATATCACCAGCATATAGGATGTTCAGGTTTTGGTACACTTCTGCTCCTATTATCATCTCATTCACTGTAATATTTATGGGTGTATCATTATGATTCTCTATGGTTATATTAACAGTTGCTATCTGCCCGATAAAGATATCTTCATAAACTGTTCGAGTGGCATTAATGCCAAATTCAAAGGCTGAGGTTGAGTTCAGAGTATAATTCAATGGTATGTGGTTATTTAGCGGAGATTCTTCTGCAGCCGAGCCATAGTAATCAGCTGTTATTATACTAGATGCTGAAGATGTTGGTGGAGGAGCATGTCTAGGATCACAACCATAAACAAGATCTGTTGGAGGGCAATACATTGCTCCTACTTTATCATTTGTACATGAATAATAGTAACAGTAACCACTAATGCCAGTTTGAGGATTCCTCCAACCAGTTTGAGGCACATCGCCTGGCATATAACCATTCATATTTCCTGTAGTGTCTATTATTGTATAATAATAATCCCCAGGCCACCTAATCATATTGTATGCATGCCCTTGACCAATTACACTAAGAATTTCATTTGCTTTATACCCAGACATTCTTAACAAGGTGGTTAATGCTACGGAATAATCAACACATGTTCCTGTGGACAGTATATTAATTGATGCATGGGCTGGCAGGTCTGAGAAATAACAACTGTTTTGACTCATATCAGTATCAGATGCCCAGCCCCTAGGTTGTCCTACAGCTCCCTGGCATGAAATATAGCGGGTTGCTGCATGCCTTCTATCATAGCATGAACAGCGCGCACTACAATATGTTACTCCGTAACGTCTTATACACTCTCTACAGTTAATTTCTTGACCATAGTACCTCTGCATGTATTCTGCTGCAGGACCATTACCATAAAAATGATATAAACCAACGCATTTCTTAAAGGTGTAATAATTAATATTATAATATGGGCGTCCATGATAATATCTTACAAGACCTGAATAGTAAGCTGCAGTTCTGAAATATCTATGACACCCTGCTGCAGAACCTGAGCCTACTGCTGCCATACAACAATCCCTTGCTTCTTCTGCATATACTAATAAATCATCTCTTGTGACCTCAAACAAATCACAAGCAAAGTTCCATTCATTTATTGATATATCATCACCCTCATGTGCAGGCCATCCCTGTGTGCAATCTGTGTCACTTGGAACTCCAACTGGGTCACATATAGTTTGACCTCTGACACTTAATTCTCCATTAGGGCACACACAAAAATTATTAATGCATTCCCTGCCAAGGCCTACTCGTTTACACTGATAGTCAAATGAACAGCTGTAAAGACACTCTTCATCTATCTCTCCGTTACAATTATCATCAATTTTATTACAAATCTCAGTTGCATTAGGATGTATATTTATATTATCATCATTACAATCTGTGCCGATTGGGCAGGTAAGTGTACTTATATTAAATCCATCCCCATCATTATCAACACAACCACACTCATCTACTCCACTGCAGTTATCATCTATTCCATTGCAATAAACCTCTGGAACTCCAGGATTAATATTAGTGTTATTATCATTGCAATCAGGTATTCCACAACCAGCATAACTCTGGTTAAAACCATCATAATCATTATCTATGCAGAAACACTGGTCTTTTCCATTGCAATCCTCATCAATACCATTACAATCAATCTCAGGGGCTCCGGGGAATATGCCTGAATTATTATCATTACAATCACTGCCTGTTGGGCAGCCTATAATCTGGGCATAAGAGCCATCTCCATCATTATCAACACAAGTACAATAATCTATTTCATCACAATCCTCATCAACACCATTACAATAGATTTCTGTAGCATTAGGATTGATTGATGCATCATTATCATTACAGTCTGTGCCCATGCAAATATCTCTTGTATAATAATCATTGTCAGAGTCACACAGGCTTTGGTCACACCTGTAAGTACATGAGCTCTCTATTCCCTCATCTCTCCATCCATCTGCATTGTTACAAGTATTATTATCTCCTGTGCTATTTAACCAGTCATCAGAGTAAAGGTCTGCGTTGGTGTTATTACACACAGTGTTTAAGTTAAGAATGAATGTTGAGTTTTGAGAGTAAATACCATTCCCTGCATTAGAATTTATTGTGTTGTTGGTCAGGGCATTGTTGTTGTTCGTCTTGTTCATAGAGAATCTAAAACTGATGGCAGTACCATAGTTGTTGCTTATGTTGCAGTTGGCTATAATATTATTATTTGAGCCTCTCCATGCGCTTATTCCCTGACCATTCTCTAAAATAATGTTATTTTCTATTCTGTTATTAGAAGCTGTGTAAATAGTCATTCCTCCGCCATTATTCCTGAGAGTGTTGCCTGTTATCTCTGAGTTATTGGTGCCTGCCAGGAAGATTCCTTCACCATTATATTCTAGCACAAGGTTCTTAACTGATATATTATCACATGCCACAAGGCCTACATAGCCTGCATCGCTAGGGATTTGAGTATTGCTACTCTCAACCCAGTAATATATGGGCTTTCCATTAACAGTGTTAGAGGTGTCTATGTCTTGGTAGAAATCAGTTATTATCCCATAGCTGGTGCTTCCACCAACAAAGTTATATGTGTTGTTATGTATGTTATTATTCCTCATATAAGTGTTAGGGCTGTCATGAAACAGGATGCCCCAGTAATTAGAATAGATTTTATTATTGATTAATCTGTTATTAGAAAAAGCCATAAAAAACCGTATGCCAATATTATTATTATGTGCAGTGCACCCGGATACAGTGTTGTTTGAGGAATTGTATCCTAAGAAGATTCCGCCGTAAAAACCATTTAAGGCTACACTGTTGTTTAATATTTCATTATTATGAGTTTGTTGTAATAAAATGCCTGCCCAGTTATTTGATTCTGCAGTGTTGTTTGAGATTTTGTTGTTATGAGCATTTGTTAAATATATTCCTGCCCAGTTGTTTGATTCCCCAGTATTGCTTAAAACCTCATTATCATAAGATTCTTCTGTTAGATATATGCCTGCCCAGTCATTTGTATTAGCAAAGTTATTCCTGATAATATTATAACTGCTATTCTTACCTACATAAATCCCTGCGCCTCCGCTATGTGAACAGTTATTGTTTTCTATGGTGTTGTACTTGTTATCAAACTCCCAGAATGAAATGCCGTGGTGGGTGCTGTTCAAGGCAGTGTTGTTTTTAATAAGATTATTTTCTGCATAGTTGAATATTATTCCATCCAAATTATTTGTAAGATAATTGTTAGTAACATTGTTATAAGTTGAATAACTAATCCTGATACCGCTTAATACATTATTAGAGGCATTATTGTTTGTTATGTTGTTATGGTTGGAGTTTTCAAGTGAGACTCCATCAAGGCTATTGTTAAGAGCACTATTGTTTATTATATTGTTATTGCTAGAAAGTTCAAGCCAGATTCCGTTCTCCCCATTTAGACTAATTATATTATCTGTAATTTTATTATAATCAGAGAATGACCTTAGATGAATTCCATTCCTCTGACTAGAATGTATTATATTGTTCTTAATAATGGTATTACTTGCATTTATAAGATGCGTTCCTTCACCCCGAAGGTTGTTTGTAAAATTATTATTAATTACACTGTTATGATGAGAATCATAGATGGTAACCCCTTCACCAGTGTTCAAAGCAAGATTATCAATAATATCATTATAATTACTTGAACCTGTAATCTTAAGAGAATTTCCTATGTTATCAATAATCACATTGGATATTATGGTATTGTTACTGCTAGAATAAAAGAATATAGCATTATCATAACATAAACTCAAGGTATTATCCATAAGTATATTGTTATCAGAGTTTCCAAGTTCAATACCATTAAAGAATTCTTGAACATTACAGTTCATGATGGTAATACCCATTCTATTGCTGAGACCAACCCCAATGCTACTATTCTCACCATCAATAAGATGGCCATCACAATCAAGGGTTATATTATCAGCACCCATGATTAAGCCATCACCAGAGCAGTTCAATAAATCGCTTTCCATAATAAGGCTGGTGGTTAGGACCTGGCCACAGCTAACATCGCATACATCGCCTAAGCCATCACTATCAGTATCGTTCTGACCTGGATTATAATTCTTAACACAATTATCACAAACATCACCTACTCCATCACTATCAGTATCATTTTGATTAGGATTATAGATACCTGGACAGTTATCTGTTATAGTTGGAACACCATCATTGTCATGGTCTAAAAAATCATGACTCAGGGGAAGATAATCAATATTAGAGCCATCCAGAGTATAAGCAGTATCACATAACCCATCTGCATTACTATCATTGCAAGTATCACTAAACCCTGTTACATTAGGTTCTCCCCAGTAGTTTCCTCCTATGTATGGACCATTTGCTATGTTTGTTCCTGGGTTTTTGGTTGTGTTCCATTTGTGGTTGCTTCCTGTTCCTAGTTGGTGGTTGTTTGTGTTGTTGAAGTAGTTGTTGTATATGTGGTTGTTGTTTGTGTCGTATTGG
>LSSJ01000002.1 GCA_001595785.1 Euryarchaeota archaeon SM23-78 | reverse complement strand
GGCCCAACATAAAGAAATTTTTTATTTTTAGTAAACATAAAAAAACCAGTAATTGCAAGAGAAAGCTCTTTATTTATCCTCTTTATTAGTGAAGGAATTGTAAATAACTGTTTTTCACTATTTTTATTAAGCCCAAAAAAGTATCTGCACTGAAGATACGCTGTTAAACCTTCATTTATTTTTTTTGATGACTCTACTCTTAAGCCAAGCCAAGATTTACCCTTACTGTCACCTTTCCACCATGCATAAGCATTGAATGAAATAGGCTTTTCAAAACTTTTTCCAATAATTAACTCTAAGGTGTTTATCCCACTAGGCATGAGATAATTACAAGGGCGAAACATTATGTTATAATTCTTTATTTTGTACTGCATTTCTACAATTGTCATGCCTAGCATTTCAGCATTGGCACTGGAAGAAAATAAACTGCCTGCTAAAAGCGTGGTTAAACCAATTTTCTTAATTTTTTCTTTTATCATTGAAAAATGATATCACTCCTATTTTAAAAGTTTATGTGGTGCTCTTCACCACCATATCAGAAAGATTTATATAATAAGGATGATTATCCAATAATATGGATATAGAATTATTGCAAGAACTAGGATTAACATTAAATGAAGCAAAAACATATCTTGCTTTATTAGAGCTAGGTCAAAGCCTGGCCGGGACTATAGCTGATAAGGCAAAAATCCACAGAAGAAATGTATATGATGCTCTTGAAAGGTTAATTGAGAAAGGATTGGTAACTTATGTAATAAAATCTAATAGAAAATACTATGAAGCTGTTAATCCCAAGAAAATAATAGATATGTTAAAAGAGAAACTAAACATTGCTGAAACTTCTCTATCTATATTACTACAAAAATATAAAGCATCAAAATCAAAACAAGAAATTATTGTTTTACAAGGTGTTGGAGGTATGAAAACTTTCTTAGAAGATATACAAAAGGAAAAAAAGGATTTGTTTGTAATAGGAGCCACAGGAAAAGCTTATGCTCGTTTAAAACTTTTTATTCATTCTTGGTTTAGAGGAATGAATGAATCAAAAATTAAAATTAAAGTTTTATGGAATTTTGATGCCCTCAATAAAAAAGAATTCACTAACGAATTAAAGATGGAAACTAAAACTTTACCTAAAAACTTTTCAACACCCACACAAATATTTATTTATGGTGGGAAATCAGGTGTTGTAATATGGTCTGAAACCCCCCTATGCATTTTAATTAAGAATAAAGAAATAACGAATGGCTTTAAGAAGTATTTTGATTTTATGTGGAAGTTTTCGAAGTCTAAGGACTCTCTGCCACAAACACAACGCTTCCGTTGCACTCTCCAAGGGTGTATTCTTCTGGGGGTACCATGAACTGCCAGTAAGTAGTATTTAGTTTTACATCGCTCTCATTAGCCTTGGGAGGTATGGTTAAGCCAATGTCTTGGGGTGTTGATGATAATTGGTTCTTTGAGTTATAAGTGACCCCACTGGTGGTTGAGTATCTTTCAAAACTAATACTTATATTGTTTATCTCGCATGTCATTGAGAGGTCTGTTCCTGTTGCTTCATCATCTCCTCCAAAGCCGTACACGCTTATATTCATGGGCATGTTGCCCACATTACTCATGTTGACTTGGACATTTGGAGAGGTCTGGTTTGGCTCTAGATTAGTGTAATCAATAAGATTGGTTGATATGTTAAGAGCGAATAATTGGTTTACACTTGTATTGTCACTTGCATTATCAGAGGTAAAGTTGCTCCATGCAATAGCTGTGCAGTTCCAGGTACCATTAATTGCAAAGTGCCACACTTTAAATATGCACTGGTAATCAGCACTCTGCCCTACTCCTGAGAGTAAGGTACAGCTAGTGTTGGTATAATGAGTTCTGTTATTATCAGCAGCATCATAAGTAGTTGTTGCTGAGAAAAAAGTAGCATTCACTCCTTCGATATATGTGTAGCCGTTAGGGTCATTCACTGTTATGTTGCAGTAAATGTTTTTTGTTGATCCAGCAATCAAATCAATCTCATCCACGGGGCTATACACATTATCATCAACATTGATATAAGTAATACTAATCTCCTGCGTTATTATTGTGATGTTAATATGGGTGTCATTATTACCAATATTCCCTAGTGTGTCATTTGCATAAACCCTTACCTCATAGTCTTCTCCATTAGGCAGGCCTGTCAGGTTCCAGTTGCACTCAAACGGAGCACTGCCGTCTGTGTCATTGCATGCAAACTTCCAGGTGTCAGTGTCATTCCTGCGGTATAAGAAGGTTAATGTATCAATGGTTCCAATGCCTGCATCTGTCACAGTTGCATTTACCAGGTACAAGAAGCCGTCAATAAGTGCATTTATTGTGGTGTGGTTGTGTGGCCTGTCAAGCACAACAACCGGTCCTGTAGTGTCCTCTTCTATCTCAAACCAGTAATAATCATAAGCATTATAGTAACCTGTCTTGCTGGCAAGCGAGACTGTTGAGTAGTTGCCTGATTGCTGGCCAGAAGTGCTCCAATTCCACACCCATAGCCCTTGGAAATCTGTTTGTGAATAGTTGCTGGCAATTATGAGCTGTGTGCTTCCCACACTCCCAAGGCCCGTATATATTCTTTCTTTGTAATACACATTAAGAGTTGCATAGTCAAGGGCAAATGAGCCATCTGTTCCTTTAGCAGTAAAGCTAATATCTGTCTCATATCTTATCCAGACCATACCTGTGCTGTCCTGCACATAACTACCAAGACTATCTGTTTCTATATATGTCTCGGTGTTCTCAGCAGCAGAATTAACATCCTGGGTTACTGTGTCAAACTGGGGATCCCAGCCAGTAGCATCAAAATCATAGAGCTGGACACTCGCAGGGTTAGCTGTTGCAGAGGTAATAGCTCCACCACAGGTTATAGGAGCAGCCACATCATTTGAATGGCAATAATTAATAGTGAAGTTGAATGATACCAGGTCTGATTCAGTCACTCCAAGGTCAGAGACATTGTAGCTCAGGTTAATATAAGCATTGAGAGGGTCCTGATCAGGAGGACCATTATTCCTTCCAACAGCATAGTAAACAGTATTATCACTGGTAGTGTCAGAAGAACTGCCACTAGTTACATCGTACTGAGCACCAAGAATGCTGCCTCCAAGAGCTGTTTTTATTGTGTTAACTGTTAGTCTTGTCACATTATTATTAGGGTCACTGGCTCCTGAGTTATTATAATAAGCCCAGAACTCAGTGTTGTCAACACCTGCACTCATAGTGGCTTTGAACCTTACCACACAATAAGTAAAGTCGTCACCGCTAACAACTGCTCTTGGAACAGATGTCAGATTATTGTTTGAGTCAAACCTTGCAATCCTGATCTCATCTGTGCAGCTTGAAATGTTACCATCAAGTCCAGATACATTAACCTCTACAATCACATTAGTTAGGTCCTGTGAGCTGGTCAGATTAATAGGCTTTCTTCTCTGCCACGAGGAATTCCACCAGGGAATGGTGGTGTTTGCAAACACTATTGCTGTGCTAACATCAACACCACTAATAGGAACATCAGCAGTATCTGTAACATTATGTGTAATCACTGCTGTTTGCCCTGCATAATAACTTGATTTGTTCATGGTTAAATTAAGATTCATGTTTGCGCTGATACTAACAGTTATGTTTCTTGTCTCACTAGCATTAATAAGATTAATAGAGTCTGTGCAATTAATACTCCAATTCAACTGAGAGCCATCAACCACATTGTACAAGTAGAAGTACTGGTCAACATCCCTCTGCACTGAGGGCTCTGTCTGGTTAATCTGTTCGTTTATAATCAAGGTGCAATTAGAAATAGGAGAAATATCTGAGACTCTATAAACAAACACCAAGTCACCGTCGGTGTCAGTGAAGTTATCTTCTGGAGAGACCAGGATAAGCACAGGATTATTATTATCAATTGTTATGTTTACATGTATATCAATGTTGCCAACATTACCAAAAGTGTCATTAGCATAAACTCTTACTTCATACTCATCTCCATCTGGCAGAACAGTTGTGTCCCAGTCACAGTCATACACAGGATCTCTATCATCTCTGCATATTAGCTGCCAGGTGTCAGTACTATTCCTTCTATATTCAAAAGTTGCAGTATCAACCTCAGCAAATCCAGGGTCATTAACACTGGCATTAACAACATAGCTCGCACCAGTAACAATGCTTGAATTAGGAGGCCTGTCAAGAACAACAACAGGACCCTGAGTATCAATGTTTATCTCTCTTAACTCTGAACTGTTCTCATTTCCCAGCAAATCTGTGCAGTTAACACTCCAGTTGTATGAGCCATCGCTTAGATTATAAGTAAAGTTAAGAGTGGTGTCTTCAGCAGGGAAAAGAGTGGTGTTCACAATGCTTCCATCAATTACTAATGAACAATTTCTAAGACTACTAGTAGCATCTGTAGCATTATAATAAAAGGTTATTGTGTTATTAGAGAAATTCGCACCATATATTGGGCTCTCAAGATAAATAAGTGGTCCTGTTCTATCAACAGTAATATTTGTGTGTACATCAGCACTACCAATATTTCCTTTTGAGTCATTAGCATAGGCCCTGAACTCATATGTATTACCATCAGACAGGTTTGTAAGGTTCCACACACAGTCATATATAGGACTTCTATTGTCAAGGCATACAAAGTGCCAACTATCAGTGCTGTTCTGCCTGTATTCAAACACCACAGTATCTACACCAGACTGATTATCTGTTGGACTAGCATTAATAGTGAAGAGATTTACACTAATGTTCTCAAAGTCTCTTGGTAAACCCAGTACTATTGTAGGTGCCTGAGTGTCAAAGCCAATCACAACATAGGTGCTGTTAGTTAATCCATCGTTATCAGTTATAGTAAGCCTTAAATAACATGAAAGACTATTGTTAGCACACTGATCTTGCTGACTAGTATTCCAGGTGCAATTTTCATCTGGCCCATTACAAATAGTGCTTGGAGATATAAATCCAGTGTTATTATCATACTCAAACAAGAAATTAATAAGACTTCCATCAGAATCAAAGCTTGCAGAAGCATTAAGCATTTCAACACCAGCCAGCCAGCTACTATTTGAGGGATAGATAAAGTTGACAAATGGGTGGTCATTAATAGTAAGGTTAACATCTGACGAAATATATGAACCCACGTTTGTAGATGATGCACTACACCTAATAGGCCAGATGTTGTCTCCAGAGTTGCTACCAGAAGTAATATTAAAGGTGTGAGTGCAGGGAGATCCTCCTGCAGTGAGGTTACCACAGCTAAAGCTGTCCTCATCATTAATCAGGTCAATAGTAGTGGTGTTTATGTATTTGAATACACTAGGATTATACTCAGCATATAAAACCACGTTTTCACAATTAATTCCTCCTGCATCACAGCTTACATTACAAGTCTGTTGATATTGATAATTATATTCTGACTCATTAATCTCAAGATTAGAAGAAGGATATGTCATATTAACAGTCATGCTACCAGTAGTTGTAACATTCCATTCAAGATTAGTTGTATTTGTCTGCCAGTTATTAGCATAATCCTTAGCATGTGTGTTCAGCCAGGTGTAGTTACCACCAAATTCAAGGTAATAAGAAACCGAATAAACATTGTCTCCGCCTACTGCATCGCATCCACCGCCATTATCAAGCATACTAACATTCTCAACATCAGTGTTTGGGTCTTCAATCTCAGCATAAACAGTTTGTACTCCAGAAAAGCTGTCAGTTACAGTAACATTAAGACAGATGTACTCATAAATTACAAAACTAGTTCCATTAGTATTCCAGTTACTAATAACAGGGTTCTGAGTATCAACCTTAATAGTATAATTATACTGACTAAAGTTAGAGTTGCCAGCAGAGTCATTGCACCACACATTCCATATATATCTTCCATCATTAAGATTAATAGGGCCAAAAGTATTTATGCTTCCATTTATAGGAATGGGTTCTGTTTCATTAGGGCCAAAAGGACCAGTGAAATTAGCATATAATATACAGGTGTCAAGATAAGTGTCAATAGGGGTGTAGTTGAACTCCACCATATCATAATTAATAAAAGTATTATTTCCAGGATTATTAAGATTAATAAAAGGATAAGTTGAATCCAAGGTTATCTGCCAGGTTTCTGTGGTGTTTTGGTTTCCTGCTTTGTCTGTTATGGTTACGTTGTACCAGTATTTTATGTTTGAGTCTAGGTTGGTGAAGTTGATGCTTCTGTTTCCTGGTCCTAAGGTGGTGATGTTTACTGGGCTTGTGGTGTTGTAGAGTCTGAAGGTTATGTTGGCTTCGTTGGTTTCGTTGGCTGTTATGTTTATGTATATCCAGTTTCTGTTGGTGTGTGTTCCGTTTGGTTCTGTTCCAGTGGAGTAATTAATAGCAGGATAAGTGCTATCAAGAGTAATCTTTCTGGTACTTGTTGAGTTGCACCAGCCAAAGTGGTCGCACACAGTAACATTGTACCAGTACTTCGTGTTAGAGTCAAGGCTGGTGAAGTTAATATTTCTCCTACCATTTGTATAAGTACTGATATTAACCTCTCCAGATACATTATATAATCTGAAAGTAATATTCTTCTCATTGCTCTCATTAACACTCACATTAACATATATCCAGTTCCTGTTAGCATAAGTGCCGTTGGGCTCAGTGCCACTGGAAAAATCAATTTTTGGATAAGTAGTATCTACCCTTACTCTGTAGTCAGTTTCATATTCATCCCAGTCACCGAACTTGTCAGTACAGTTAATATTCCAGATAAAACTTCCATCAGGTAAATTAATAGTGATATTGCTCTCAGTATCAACATCCACATCATAAACAGTCTTGTTAGCTGCCCAGGTTCCAGTGAAGTTGCCCCACAAAGTGCAGTTCTTAACAGGGTCTTCCTCGTCATAAACAGTGAAGTTAAAATCAACATTGGTACCTGAGGAAAGATTAGCACCATCTACAGGATAAGTAAGAGCAGTAATATTAGGAGGATTATTATAAGCAACCTCAAGATAAGCCTCATAAACATAGCAATATCCAGGGCCTCCTCCTCCTTTGCTGTCCTGATAAAACTCAACAGTCATAACACTATAATCTCCAGAAGGAGCAGTCCAGTTGTAATTAAACCAGTTAAGACTAGTGCTTGGGTTTACATCAATAGTGCCTCTTGTTGTTCCTCCTTGCTGCAGATAAGCTAAGAAACCACAATTAGTAGTGTTGGCATATATCCATAGGGTTATATATCTAGGGGTCTGTGTTATATTATCAAAACCAAATTCTGCATAAGTAGCGTCATTTCCCCTGGCAGATATGTAATTATAAGTCATGCCTACTGTGTTAGGATACCTTACACTATTATTAACCTGGTCATAGCCAGTACCAGTTCCATCATCCCATCCTTGTTGAACATTTGATTCAGGATCATAATAAGCAGTAGGGTCAACTGCCAGGTACCAAGGCCTTGCTTCATAAAAAATACCAGATGAATAATCAACATATGAAGGTCCTAGTTCATAAAGCTCAGGAGTAACAAGAGGTGGTCTTGCAGAATAACTAACAACAGAATTATTGTTTAGATTAGTCCAAGTCAAATATATTTTTTCATTGTTCTCAGTTCTCATTGCTCCTCCATGATTGCTTATAGTAAAACTGCTTGGAAGCACTTCTGTAAAATTAAAACCAGGAGCAGGCAAGTAGGATGTTAAACTAATACTAGAAATAAAAGCTCCTCTCCAAGGATCAGTTGTGACAGGTGTATCCCTGATAATATCAAATTCATAGAAAGCTTTGACAGTGAAATAAGAGAAAATTGTACTGTTAACATTGCTTTCTATTGCCCTAACAACCAAGGAATAGTTTCCTTCCAAATTAGTATTGTTAAAACTTGCTTCATACACTCCTTTATCTGTTTCAATAATTTTATTATTCCAATTATTTGAAGTATTTGAAGTTGAAAAATAATAAACACTATTGTCAGGAGCAGTAATATCCAGGTTAACACTTGCTCCAGAAACCAGGTGACCAGCAGTGTCAAGCACTACAATAATCAATTCTGATGTTTCGCCAGGATGATAGACCGGCTTTTTGGTGTTAATGCTAGCAACTCCTGTCTCTGCATATCCAGGATCTGAAGCACTTACATCTATTACATACTCCTGTCCTGGAACTAAGTCCATTATTTTTTGCCAGGTACCAAGGCACTGCTGGTTATCAAAGTCCCAGTCCTTGCACTTCCAGAGCTCGCTGCCGCTAGCAACTCCTGTTGCTGTTCCATTCTCAAACTCGAGTTTGCTGGGGTCAAGAGCAAATGCTTTTACCACATTTCTCTGCTTAATCCTGATTCTCTGAAGTGCTATTTCCTCGATGCCAAGGCTTAGGTTCTCACCTATCTTTAAGTTTTTAAGGCTTATCTTTTTAAGAATTCTTTTTCTAGGAGTAATTTCAACAGAAGCAAGACCTTGATTTTCATCTAAGACTTCCAAATCAACTTCTTCCTCATAACCTCTGCTGTTAATGGCCTTTAAAATTTTCTTTGCAATACCTCTTTTTACTTCAAAATTATATATGTATTTAATATTATTCTGGACATCTTCTAAGATTAACTCATGACTTCCTATTCCTTGAGGTATAAAGTTAATATATTTTAAGTCGCCCATATACCTCTTTGAGACTCCGTTGAACGAATGATACAAGTTTATGTCATTACCATTAATCCCGTCTGTTCCTTCTACAAATATACGTACATTCTCTCCGCTTGTGTATTCATCTTTGTCAGTTGAGACTGATATAATTCTGTTAGGGATGTTATCAGGAACATCCTTAACCTGAAATTCTTGGCCTTGTTGTGCTGGCTCTGGAAACGACTGTACTGGATCATGCACATCAATACCAACACCTCCTTCTTCTTCTCTACCCACTCTGAAATCCAGGGAATAAAAAGTGGCCCTGGTTGAGAAATCAACCAGGGCAATGGTGTAGATACCTTCTTCTGTAGGATAGAAGAACATTATAGGATTAAAGTCTCCTTTGTATGTATAACTATTATTATGCGCATAGATATGAAGCTCATATAAATGGTACTCTAAAGGGTCAATATTAATATTCAGTTCAACAGTTTCTTCAACCTGATAAATATCTTTGTCAACAGACAGGGGGGGTGGCTGAGGCGGCAAAGAAAGTGCTGAGTCGCTTATAACAAGGTTTAGACTAAGAAATATGATTAGAATTATAAAAATGTTAAGTACAAAAAATCTTATGCGCATCTACACCACTCCAAAATTTTTCTAGTAACTATATTCCTGGCAACTATCTATGCCTATGCCTTGGTCTTTTTTTCATCAAGTGTTTTCTTCTCAAAACCAGGACAACAAGGATTATGATTATAATAATTAGAATAATTAAGAGGATGCTCCAGTTAAACCCTTCTTTAGCCAGAGGTGGCTCACCAGTTGGATTAACATTAAGCACAGAACTCTTTTCAAAAGTCAGCTTTTTATTGTACAGAACCCTACCTGTAATCATGTACTGGCCTTCTTGTACAGGATTGAAATAGGTTCTTAGCTTTATTGTTTCACCGGGGAGAACATCAAGGGCATCAGTGTCAATAATCTTAAAAATCTCATCCCCAGAGGCGATTGTGCCTTTGAACTTTGCACTCACAACTCTGGAGCCAAGGTTCTTAAAGACAGCATCAATAGGAACAATATCACCTACCTTTACCCATGGCTTGTTATCGATTCTGATAAGCTCTCCTTTATCACTCACACCTCCCCGCTCAATCACGCTCGTGGTGATAAATCCAGAACCAGCAGTTCCACACAAAGGAGTTTTTATCCTAACCCAGTACTGACCTATGTCAAGGTTGTGTTTTAGGGATTGGAATATCCTTTTCTGCACAGTGGGCAGGATGCTTTCATTAATTGTAAAGGTGAAGGTTTCAACCAGTTCAGATTGATCTTGATTCCAAAACTCAAGAATGAACTCTGGTTTGATACGCACATTACCCCTGTTATTAACAACAGCATAGAATTCCAAAGGATAACCCTCTTCTACATCATTAAGATTAAAACCACCAACACTGCAACTAACAATTTCCTGACCAGTAATATCAACGCCTAGCCGAATATTAATAGCAGCCCTTACAGTAGTTCCAAACTGACCTTGAGGACCTGCAAGAGCTCCTGTGAGAAACCTTACAGCGCCTGTGTAATGCTCATTCTTTGCATCTTCTGGAGGCTCAACAATAATAGCTATAACAGCAGGCATGTCTTTACTGATGAAAAATGGCTGTTTAGACGGCTCTAATCTTATCCATTCAGTAATCTCGCCGTCAATGGTATAGGTAACACTAAGATTGAAATCAGTGTCAGTGGTTAGGGTCACCAGTTCCTGGGCATAACCATTCTTTAATACATTTTTATATCCAATAACTCCTTTGTTTGCTCCTATTACAGCACCCTCTACCATTAAGGAATTTAGGATTAAAAAAGCACTTAACCCTAAGATGAGTAATATACAGAATCCTTTTTTGTTGCTATTTTGGTGCAAAACCACCCACCTAGTCATTTTTGTGGATATATCCCTAATTTTCCTTTTTATATCCTCTAATTCAGCCCTATATAAATCTTTCTGAATCCCTAAACCCAGATGAACTTATTGAACTTATTAAAATTACTAAACTTATTTTAATAAGTTATATATTATAATATTTATATATTTAGATAGAAAAATATTTAAACTTTGCGATTCAGAGCTAAAGAAGTAGCCAGAAAGCTACTAAACAAACCTGTGAGGTAAATGAATGAAAGCAGTTAACATAAAAATAGACAAGGAATTACATGCAAAGGCCAAAATAATAAGCGTTCTGAAGGGCAAAACTCTGAACGAGTACCTCGCAAAAGCAATAGAGAAAGAAATAGAGAAAGACAAAGGAGTTCTAGCTAAGATTAAACCATAATTACCTTAATCAATGAAGCTAGACATAAAACCCTCAGAACGCTACAACTTTAATAGATAACAAAATGAATAAAAACACAAAAACAAACAAAAAAGAGCAAAAACAAGCTAACCTTGTTTTAATGCTAAGCTTTTTCATTTTAATATTAGTAATACCTTTAACCAGTTCACTACCACAAATCCAACTAATAAGTCAGACAGACCCCTTAGAATATAGCAACATCCAAACAATAATACTTAGCATAACAAGCAGCACAACCATAACCCAAACCCTCATAGAATTTGATGAAAATAACCACACCCTAGAAAAAGAAGATTTATACTACAAATATTCCTGGATACCAGCTCACAAAGGAACAAATATCTACAAAATATATGCAAAGGACCTTTTGAATGAAACAAAGAACTACACAAACACCTTCCTAGTGCAGGATACAATACCCCCCAAAATAATAGAAACCCGACCACAAGGAATCCTGAACTACAATCTAATAGAACTCAAAGCAATAACCAATGAAAATTCAACTTGTAAATATGATGAAGCAGATGTGAGCCATGACTCTATGAAGTTTATATTCACTGGAAAAGGAACCATTCATACAGCTTTAAGAAGCTTTGGAGATGCAGAATATTTCTTTTATGTAAAATGTAAAGACCCTGAAAACAACGTAGGGCAAAGCCAGAATATAAGCTTTAAAGTAGATACAACTCCGCCCAAAATATCAAAAGTACAACCAACAGGCACAGTAACCCAAGCACAAATAACCCTAAGATTTAATACCAATGAAATAGCCATATGCAAATGGGGTAAAACCAACGAAGAATATAATTATCTGGATAATCAGTTCCAGACCACAGGAGGCACCTTACACGAACAACCCCTCAGCCTAATAGAAGGAATAAACGCATATTATCTGAGTTGTAAAGACCAGCTAGAAAACAAAAACCCCACAATAACCTTAAACCTAGAACTAAATCTCCCTCCAACAGCATCAATAAGTGTGCATAAAAATAATTCCTACAAAGCACTCAGGAAAGGAACGTATGAAGTAAGTCTAACAACCTCAGAACCCTTAAGCCCAACCCCTGATCTTAAACTAAAATACAGAAATAAAATCATAAATGTACCCCTTGAAGGAAGCTCAGAAAACTGGGAAGGATACTTAATAATACCTGAAAATATAGGAGAAGAGGTAGGCGAGTTCTTATACACTGGTAAGGATACAAAAGGAACAACAGGCACAGAGATAACCAGCGGGAAATTAGCCTTGCTAGATACAACTCCTCCTAGAGCACCTAAATATATCCGATTGCTCAATGAAAATAACAAAATAAAAATCTCATGGGATTATGAGGGAGAGGAAACAGACCATTTTAAGATTTACAGGTCAGTCACAGGAAACACAGACAAATCAGATCTAAAGACCACAACCCAAGAAACATATTACCTAGATGCAGATGTAACCAATAAGATAGGCTACTTCTACAGGATAAGCGCAGTAGACCAAGCAGGAAACCAAGGCCCACTCTCAGAAGAAGAGTTTATAATGACAGAATATCAGAATGCCTCGCCAGGATTTAAACAAGACCCTGAACTTCTAGCAATAATAAACACCAACATAGCTCATATTGAGAAGATGGTTCAGAACCTGGAAGTAAAAATCACAGAACTGGAAGAAACAACAGACCAGGACCTCTTACAAATCATCAATGAGCAAGAACTAGTAAGCAAGCAAAAAGAGATCAAGAATAAGATACAAACCCTTGTTGGAGAGCTAAAAACCTATCGTGAAACCAAGTTAACCAAAGACGAGCTGAACACAAAAATAGCTGTGATAAGTAAAAAAATAGCAGAGTATCAGAAGGACGTAATAAAAGAGGTTAAGATAAAAAGCAAGGTACAAACAGAGCAAATTGTTGATGAAGGCCTTGTACAAAAAGCAGTAGAGGAGTATCTTAAAAACAAAGTCTTAACTCAAGAGCAAAGAGGAGAATACTATACTAGAACAAGAAACTTGCAAGAACAAGTTAGAATACTTCAAGACCTAATAAGCTATGAGATAGAGTATGAGTATAAAGAAAGTGAAAAGATAACCTTGATAAAAGAAATTCTGTTAGCTCCTCAAGAACTCAGAGGAATACTTATCCAAGAGTTTATTCCAAAAGACGTTATAAAGATATCAGAAATAATATTTACAACTACTCCTAGTGAGCTTAATACAATAGGGGTTCTTTGGTTGTTAAGAGAGCTAGAGAATTCTGAGGTAAGATACACTACTCTAAGTGAAAAAGACCTTAACCAGCTACAGATGATAAGAACAATCCTGCTCTATGATATTGATGAATTCCTTAATGTTTTGTCAGAAGAGAAATTAAATGCTTCAAGCCAGATTACTGGAGAAGCTGTTGCTAAGCAAAAACAGGGGTTCTCTTTAACAAAGATGGTTCTGGTTCCTATTGGGATTATCATAGTAATAGCTCTCATAATCTATTACTTTGTTTTCTTGAAAACACAGAGTGTGTATGAGAGAGAGATAATAGAAAACATTGATATGCAAGAACAACAATCATTGAGAAAATTAAAAGTTCCTGTTAAAAGATCTGATAATGTGTCTGAAGTAAGAACAATAGTTTCTGTTTCAAAATCAGATTTAGATATTCTTCTTGGCTTTATCCAGAAAGCTTATGAGGGATTAGAGCATAGTGATATTGATAATGCTTATAAAAATTATTCTCAAGCCCTTTCTCATTACTCTCATGCAAAGCTTAATCTTAAGCATAGGTTAAAGGTTAATTTTGAGATGAATACGCTTTATGATAAAATAGTTGAAACTAAGAAGCCTTCTTAAAATCGAAACATTTATATACTTGTTATGCTACAGATATACATAAAGCTATACTAATATGCTTGCAAGTGTATTAATTGGTGTAGTAGAGTAGAGAGTAAAAAATAGGAGACTAGCCACTATGTGGACTAAAAATAAGTCGTTACCTGTAATAATAGTAGTACTCATTCTATCATTATTATATCTCTACAACCTGGTTCCATCAGTTCTTAGCTGGGGTCCTAGCGGTAATTATGAGAATGTAAGTGTGCGTACAACAGTTAATGTGAGTGGTGCTTATCCAGAAATTCTTAATGTAACTTGTAATAATGACACAACCATTACTCTTAATGCAGGATCCACTAGAACAGTGGTATGTCTAGTTGAAATCCGTGATTATGATGGTGGAAGCACGATTAATACCACTAATGGCACCTTTTATTACTATCTAAACGAATCAAGTGATCCAGATGATAATAACACTCACTACACCAACACTAGCTGCTCAGAAGATAATGCTAATGGGTATTATGCTAACTGGACATGCGCATTTGATGTTTTGTATTATGCAAATAACGGTACTTGGGAAATAAACGTAACAGTAAAAGACAGTGACAATAATACAGATAATGATTATGGTAATTCTAGCATAGATATATTATATGCTCTTAATGTTACAAGCGTCATAGATTTTGGAAACATGGCAGTAGATGATACCACAACAACAGCTGTAGAAGCTAATATTACCAACTTTGGGAACATGGATATCAATGTATCTGTTTTTGGTTTTGGAGGAAATGATTCCATAACAGGAGCTGGTTTAGCAATGATTTGTGCAATTAGAAATATCAGCATATCTAATGAAAGGTGGGATTTGAGTTCAGCAACACCGTATGCTACAATGACCCCAATAACAGGAGCCCCTGATTATCTTGATGGTCTTACAATTCCCCAGCAAACAGATGACACTCAGCAAGAAATCAATTCTACATATTGGGGGCTTCACGTAAACGTAACAACCAATCCCTTTGGCATATGCAATGGGACTGTGGTGTTTGCAGCAGAAGTGCCATAGACCTATTCCTCAACCTCTTCTTTAACCTCTTCTTTATCTTTATTAGAGTCCTCTTCGACTTCCTCAGTCTCTCCCTTATCATCTTTATCTTTTGAATCTTCTTTTTCTTTGTCTGAATCTTCTTTTTCTTTATCTTCTTTTAGCTCATGTTCTAACTCATCTTTTGACTCCTCAATCTTACCCATCTCATCATATAATTTTTGCTTTTCCTCGTATTGCTTGTAAAGAAGTTTCAATTTAGAAATAATACGTGTAAGCCGGATATCCTTTTGAACAAGTTCAGCATATCTTTTATCTTCTAAAAGTTTATAGATATCATCGCATAAGATTTTTTCCTTTTCTATAGGATTTTCTCTTTCTTTATACCTAGAATACAAAAACACAAGTTCTTTATAAACATCTTTCAAAAGCTTCATCTCCTCAGAGTTCTCTTTGGCTTTATACTCTGGTTTTTCTAAAAGTCTGTACAGTTCATCAGCAAGTTCTTCTTCTAATTCTATTAAGTTTTCGTTCTCTAATCTAATAAGATTCTCTATCTGTTTATAATGAGTATTTAATACTTCCTCGAGCTTTTTTAATCTCTTTTTCTCAGTAAACTCAAGAAATCTAATTAATTCATGAATAATTAACGGGCTAATAAATAATAGTATTAAAAGAAGCCATAAAAAACGGTATTCTACTTCACACATTATAAAGAAATAATAATACAAGTATAATATCAAAGAGATTAGCAAGGTTATGAATATAAACAAATACATTCTTCTCCTAACAGACAGTATGGCTTTGGCTCTATGAATATCACTCAGTTTCTTCTTCTTTTCAATATCTTTAATCTTTTTTAATGAATAATAAATGTTAATCAAAATTATGATAAGAATAATAATAAAAAAGAAAATACTCTGATTAGACAAAGGATTAAAATCCTTTTTACACTCAAAACCTGGAATCGGTATCTGGATTCCAAGACATTTTCTCTCACAAGGGCCTCCACAATCTATTCCTTCCTCACAACTACCGTCATGACAGTTCTGTTTACCATCAAAACACGTTGGACAAGGAGGGCAGGGACCTCCACAATCAATTCCTTCTTCGCATGCTCCATCATGGCAGTTCTGAATGCTGTCAAAACAAGTAATACAAGGGGCACATAGACCTCCACAATCTATTCCTTCTTCTAAGCCATTCTTAACACCATCAAAACAAGTAGGGGTGTATATACACTTCTGGACCTCAGGAGGTTTGTCCTCAAAAGTACCGCAGTTATTCTTATCTATACATGTTCTGTTTTGAAAACCATCAATTCTACATATAGACCAGTTACCACACTCCCACTCCTCTTTACATATAAATCCCAAACCAATCTCGGTTTCATTTAATCCTGTATAATTAAAATAGAACTGAGGAATAAAACCAAGAAGCCCTCCACCTTCTTGTCTTCCTCCTGCTCCTCCTTCACCAGCCCCACCGCCAGGGGTTACATTAGTATAATTAAAAGTATAATTTATACTACCATTATAAAAAGGGCAATCCTGAGGGCAACTATAATAGTCCTCATACCATGCATCACAGAAGTAATCACCGCAGTAAACAACAGGATAGGTAATATTTACATATTGAAAAACACCATACCCCCAGGTATTATTACCTCTTAAAGTTGTAAAACTACCTTTGTATCTGAAAATAATGTTTTCACCTGCAGTAGCGCCTTCATCAGCAACAGTTTCAGGATCATCACCTCTGCATGTAAGGGAACCATAATAACCTTCATTCACAATTGTAAAAGAGCCACACAGAAGTCCAGAGCTATCATAAGCTCGAATAACTTCACCCACAGAACCATTATAATTATAATCTCTTACTTTTCCATAAAATTCTGTTGGTAAGGGAGGCAGACTTAGAACTAAAGTGGATGCAAAAATTATATTTAATATTAAAATAAATATAAAAATTAAAATTATATAAAAATTTGATTTTTGATAATTGCTAATCAACAACCCACACCTCGCCAACTGTTGCATTAATCCAATAACCATAATAGGCTTCTGTCTGATTAAGAGCTCCACCAACCCCAGGAACATAGCTGATAAAACTTCCACTTGATGAATTGTATGTTCTTACTTCTGTGAAATTACCATCAATTGACCAAAAAGACTGGTTAGCTGCCTTGGTTTCATTTGTAGGATAACCAGCTAGGTTCCACCCAAGAACCAGGTCTATATAAGTTGGAACCCTGAGACCGCCTGCTAAAAGGAAGTTTTCATTAGCCAGCATTTTCACCCAATAACCTTCTTTTCTACTTATATAGTTCAGGTCTAAAATAACAAAGCTTGGTAGATTAGGATTGTAAATCTTCCATGGATCACTACTCCCTTCTTGGTATTCAAAAACTGCTTCTAAATTTGAAAGAGATCCAACTACGTCTGTTGTTGATGTCATGGTAGAAATACAGAAAAAAGACACTAGATTAAGTCCTTGATTAAGGGTGAAGCTACAATTTGTTTGTATTGATTGAGTAATATTAACCCTACTTATCACTTTGCCAGTTATGCTTTGAAAAGATTCAGGAACAACCTTGTTAAACACTAACATACTTAGGGTTAAAAGCAGGAGGACCGTTATTAAGATCAGGATTTCCTCTGTTTTTCTGTTTTTTTCTGTCATTTTCTAATCTTTCTTTTTTTGCTTTTGTTCCTCTATTCTTATAAACCATTTATTTGTATCAGGGTCAAATACAAACACTATTTCGTATTTCTTTTTCTTATCAAGTGAGAATAATAAGGGCATTGGAATTGTAGTCTCATAACTGCTTCCCCGGGTGTATAGTTTTCTCCTGAATTCCATGCTCTTTTATATTTAAAACTTTAAAATATTTAAATTTACTTATTTTTTTACTTATTTTTTTAATTAACTAATATACGAAAATGTATACGAAACGAAACATTTATATACTAGTAATGTTATATATAGGGTTATGGTAATCCTATTTGACCAATACAATCTACCTGAAAACATATATGAAATAATCTTTGCTACAAAACAACAAGTGATAGTTGCAAAGATGCTTATAGAGGAAATGAAGAACAAAGAAGGAGAGATAGGAAAAACAGAGATGTCAATGTTTGCAACAGCTCTTCATGAAGGAGTAGAGGTTGAAGTAGTAGCAAATGAGAGACTTGGTGTTAAGAAAAAAACAAAGATCTCATACAACAAGAGACAGTTTTATGACAGAATCCTCACACCCATGAAGACCATGGGCTTAATAGATTATGACTTGTACAAAAAGACTTACAAGATAAGTGAGAAGTTCAACAAGAACATGATGAGAATAGGGTTAATGTGGTTACAAGAGCTTAGAAAGCCGCCCAGACCCTTTGTGTTAAAAAAGAAATAATGTTCATGATAAGAAGAGGAAAGCTCCCTATTGGTTAATTCTCATTAACCACCCTCCCCCTTTTTCCTCAACAACGCAATAGGGAGCTTTTATTTCTTCTTTTTTCTTTATTAATATAATATATTCATAAGGTATTTCTAATGTAATTTATGACCACACTTCTTACAATGAGTAGCATCACTCTTATTAAGAGTTCTACACCTTTTACATCTCTTTTTTCTTCTTTTTCCTAATAATAATAAGATTAATATGATAATAATTATAACAAATCCAACTATAAGGGGTATGTACCACCAGAGCAGTCCTTTTCTTAATTTGAGTTCAAAGGTACGGGCTTTGCTTTTTACAAGGGCATGTTTTCTTTCTCCGTAAATGCCTCTTACAGTTACCTCAGAATTTCTTCTATCTTCTAAATCCTCTTCTTCTAGTTTTATATTTATAGGAATGGTTTTTTTCTTGCCAACATCTATCTTTTCAATCTCATCTGCACTTACAGTGATGTATTCTCCATCGAACCATAAGTCTTCTATTTCAACATCAACATAGACATCAACAGGACCTGTGTTCTCAATTGTCACTAGGAATCTTCCCCTGCCCTTGTCATAAACTAAATCTACTATTTCTATATCAGCATCATCCATAACAGTTATTATCTCTATTTTAAAAGTCCCTCTCAGAGCTTTTTCTAGGGATGTTTTTGACTCACCATAAATAGTGTATATTTCTCCAGTTAAGTTGTCTGTGTTCTCAGCTTCTGATAAATCAACTTCATAAACAATAGTCTTGGTCTCACCTCCATCAATAAAAACAGGGTTTTCATCACCAACCACTGCAAGGGTTTCACCAGCATCATCCCTTATCGTGATGGTTGACTTGAAATAAGTAGCAAGATCTACGTTGTTACTGTATGTTACTTCAAGAAGCCCAGTAGCCTGGTTATATACTATTGATATAATACTCATGCTTAAGGTATAGCTGGGCATTGGAAATCTGTCTAAATCTTCTACAGGGTTTATGGTACCCCCTGGAACCCGTGATCCTCTTGCAAATTTAACAAACACGCTTATTCCTAATTGTCTTCTTATAAAAGTAGCTGTGCCTATTAACTCATTCCCTATAAGAACACCTATTTCTATATCTCTATCTTGTATATAATCCTGTATCTCATCAGGAACATTGTTGGTTCCTATGAACAAGACTGGTTCGTTTCCACTTAACATACTGGCTTCTATGAACTCACCATTTGTCAGGATTACTTGTTTTATGCTACCTATCTCATTATACTTATCAACCATCATTGCATTGTTCTCAAACCTGCTTCCAGTTTCACTGTTTATAATCTCAGAATCATATTTGGCTAGAGTGCTTCTTACTTCTCTATCTACATGACCATATATTATTATATCTGCAACGTTCTTGGTGGATAAGAAATCATCTACTTCTCCAATATTCCTGTCATCTGCAAATAACACATAATAATTGGCTTTTGCAGCATAAGGAGCCACTGCTATAGCATTATATCCATAGGAATCATCAATGATTATGTACTTGTTGACATCAGGTAGTCTTCTAGCTAGTTCTAGGTTTGCTTGGTTAAATATTAGCTCTTCAGGATTTTCATATCCTCTGCCTCTGATTAGTGATTCATATCCTACAACATAGGGCCTGTCAGCAGAGGTTATTATCTGTATATTTTGCCTGCTTTTAGGTATTTCATAAAGCACTATTGGACCATGAGGTGTGCTTGTTAAGAAGTTGTTTGGTATTCCAAGTAAATTTGCATACAGGGTTGTTGAGTAAACATCCCTCCAGTCTGCTGAGTTAGCTATAATATGGTCTTGAGCCATCACACAAATTGGCATTAAGAGGATTAGTATTAATGTTAAGAGATACAGCACTATGTTTTTTGAAAAATTAATTGGTTTTATCATACCCATCCCTTTATCCTCTTCTTCTCTTTTGATTTGTTCTATATAAACCTTTTGTTTTGCACCCTGTCTTTTCTGTTTTTTAAATTTCCTTAAATATATACTTACAAAATATGAACAAATTACTTACATATAACATAAAATAAGCTTGAATAATGGTAAAATTTATAAATAAATACTTACATTATAAGATTATTCCATGGAAAAGCCAGATTTTTTCATTAACAGCACTAATCTAGAGTATAGTATCTCTGAGCAAAGGATTTCAAATCAATTCAAAACAGAAGATTCAATCAGTGAGACACCCTCTGTTTTCTATCTAAACCTAAAATACGAGGATGAGATATATCTTCCAGTCACTCTTTTCAAAAACAGGCTTACTCCTCTACAAATCATTGTAAAATACCTTAAAGAAAACCTGCACAAGACTAATAAGCAGATAGCCTTGCTTCTAAACCGAGACCCTAAAACAATATGGGTTACATATAGGTCTGTTCAGAAGAAAAAAGCCTTTGTGTTTGAAGAAACAGACATCCAAGTAGATATTCAGGTTCCTCTAAGCATCTTTAGAGACAGAAGACTCAGCATCCTAGAAGCCCTTGTTCACTATCTCAAGAATCTTGAGATGAAGTATTCTGAAATTGCACGCATACTAAACAAAGACCAAAGAACAGTATGGACTGTCCATTCAAGAGCTAAAAAAAAGTTTGAGAAAAATAAAAAAGATGAATCTAAAAAATAAGAATATAATTAGTGTAGCAAGGAAGACAAGCATAATCTTCCTACTCCTCACTATACTAGCTCTTGCACTCTTTGGTAATCAAATCCCTGTGTTTGCTGTGCCACAAGGAGCAAAAATAACCCTTAATCAAACTGAAAATGCTAGTGTTAGACCAGTAGATTCTCATACAGCAGCAGGAGGTTCCTTCACAACCCTAGTGCTGAATGTAACCTCTCAGACTAGTAAATGGAAGGCTTATGTTGGAAATGTCACAGGAAAAATAACTTTGGACAACTCATATAATTATACTATATATGACTGGGCAATAACAATAGTCCAAGGAGAAGTATATGTTTCAAGGAATGACTCGGTCAGCTTTAGCTCACTAGCATGTGCAAATGATGGCAACATCTCAGCAGAAGAAACAACTTTGAATATAAACTCTAGCACTGATGATAGCATAAGCAATACCTTTGACCAGCAAGTACATAAATCATTTGTAATAGGAGGAACTGGCACAATTAGTAATAGCTCTTGCTATGCCATAGCAACCTATGTTAATGATAGTGCTCAGCCAGCTGATGAAAGCGCTACGTTTCAAGAGATACTTTTATCTGATGGATTAAATCTAGTGTTTACAACACTCCTAGAGAACAATGAGCCAGGCTTTGATGTTGGCACTTATGATTTCCAGTTCATAGTCCCAGATGATCCTGGAGACACTTCAATAACTTATTATTTCTGGGCTGAGCTGGGCTGAGGTTTTTTTATTAACTTTTTTGAGTTTAAAAAGGCCGTCGCAGCCATCATATGCAACAACAGCTTTTTTGCTGTATACAAAGTTTTTTGCTTTGTATGCTCAAAAATTTTATTTTTGCTGTTTTGCATGGCACGGCGGAGCTTTGCGAACATTTTGTGAGCAAATCGGAGTAGGCCTTTTTAAACTCAATTTTCAAATTCTGCATTTTTAAGCCTTCTAACCCTCTAATTCACTTTTTAATAAATTAGTGTATTTTCTTTATTTTCTTAATTCATAATTTGTTTAGGTACAGTAGTTAACTAAAAACCGAAATATTTAAATATGAGTTGTGCTATTAGGATTTTATTATACCAAAAAGTATACCAAGATAATAAAAAATAGTGAAACGCTACTGGAAGCCATTAAACAATTCCTGTCGTCTAAAAACGGCGGGAATTGGTTTTATAATCAACACCGTTGCAAGCATAAAAAAACAAAATGGAACAAGAAACCCTTTTTACGGCCTCTAAATGGGACATCCTGAAGATACTCTCCTCAGGAAGCAAGTCTCCACTCCAGCTGGCAAAACTGTCCAACACCTCAGTTGCAAACATAAGTCAGCAACTACGTCTTCTAGAGATGGCCGGTCTTGTTCAAAGCAAAAGGATTTCCAACAGGGATAAGGGGCAGCCAAGGCTGCTCTACTCTCTGGCTGGAAATCATTCTTTCTTAATAGCAAGCACCCAAGACTTTGTAGATAAAAAGTTTCACAAATTAAGTGATTACAATAAGATAATCCTGAAAATATGGTTCCTTGATAAGCCAGAGCTTCACTACTACCTTGAAAAGGCTTTCTGGCATGCAGAAGAACATATAAACAAGATAGATGCTATGTTGCTTGACCTTACAAATTCTGATAACATAAATTTAGTGATGGTTTCAGATGATCAAAATCTGAAAACACAACTAAAAAAAGTTTTAATAAAAAACCCCGAAGGGATTTCAAAAACAGTATTCTTTGATATAAAAACAAAATATGAGTTAAGCAAAGTTCTTAACAAAAAATCCTCTGAGTTCTATGCACTTAAAATGAGGTATACAAACCATGTTAAAAAAGCAGTTTTGTTAATGATAGTTTTGGGATTACTCTATACAGGGATAACACTGGTTTTTGGAGTACAAGGAGCAGGAGTAGATTTGGTTGCTTCAAGCAGAGCCAATCTTAGTGGTGGCTCGCCTGATAGCATTGCAGTCCAGGCTGGAAATGTAACAGAGATAAACATCTCTGGAACAAAAATAACAGAGCACTGGGCTGGTTTCTATGGTGAGATATCAGGGAACCTCACCTTAGAGAATAGTAATGGTGATGTGTTCTATGATTGGACTGGTCTAGGAGGCTCAATTGCAGGCGAAGTATTTGCCTCTGCTGATGGCACTGTGAGTTGGAGTGGAATTGGATGTGCTAGTGAAGCTGAAGCACTTGCTATTGAGGGTACTCTAGGAATAGACCCAGATGACTCAGACAGAATAAACAATACTTACACCAGTACCACGCACCCAACCTTCAATGTTGGAAGTGTATCAGGTATTACTGGTTGTAATGCTACAAACACCTATGATGCCGGTGGTAGTCCATCAGCAGATGCATTTTATCAGGTACTACTAACAGACGCAGAAGGAGATGCTGTTTATACCACCCTGATTAATGACACTGAAACAGGATTTGACGGATCAACACATGACTTCCAGCTCCTAGTTGGAGAATCAGACGCTGCAGGAACAACTACTGTGTACTTTTACATTGAGCTAAGCTAAATAACGAGTTTATAGAGGCAGATAAAACAAGTCAATGAAAGTTTAATTTGAGGAAAGGCGAGGATAGTGACAAATAAAAAACCATACACAAGAACAACCAGAATCCTAATGATTTACCTAGTGTTAACCCTAATCCTTTGTGGTTTATCATTATACCTTGCCTATGCTGATCCTCAAGGAGCAACAATATCAGGAACCCCTGATGTTGATAATGGACCTAATAGAACCGCTGATAGCAGGACAGATGATGGAGGAGTTATTGTGACTATAAATCTAGATCTTGAACAACAAACTGATGCTTGGAAGGCCTATGTTGGAAATGTCACAGGAAAGTATGTGTTGCAGAATGGATATAATTATAGTATTTACGAATGGCCTTCAGGAGGAACTGTTGAAGGAGAGGTATACATTACCAGGAGCAATGCCATAAACTTTTCAAATGTAAGTTGTGCTACAAATGCTCGTATGCTCACAGAATAAGGCGCCTTAGGATTACCTAATAATGTTCCTTATAATATTAACAACACCTTTAATACTTCAGTAAACGCTCACAAAGCTTTTAGTACAGCAGGCACGCCTTTTGCTCAGGGTGCTTGTCGGGCTTTAGCTACTTGGGTGAATAATACTAAGCAAGATCCTAGTCCTACTGCTGATTTCCAGGAAGTAGCCTTACATGATGGTACTAATTTTATTTATACATCTTTAATAAATGACAACTCATGGGGTTTTGAGGTTAATAATGCTACTTATGACTTCCAAGCCATAGTTGCTGAGAATGAGAGTTCAAGTGGAACAACTTATTACTTTTATATTGAACTAGGACCTTAAACAATTAATGAATAGGTATATACTTAAATGAATAAAGACAGAGCATGGTTAAAAAGAGAAATTTTGGATTATCTAAGTATTAATCCAGTTAAAAAGATTCTCTTAGTGCTGTTTCTATTATTTATTGGATTCTTAGCTTTCAAAGGCCTTCCTGTGACTAGCTGGGGTCCTAGTGGTAATTATGAGAATGTAAGTGTGCGTACAACAGTTAATATTACTAATTCTTTTCCTGAGATTCTTAACATAACGTGTAATAGTGAGAATCCTGTTACTTTGAATGCAGGTACTACCCAAACAGTAAGTTGTTTAGTTGAAATTCGCGATTATAATGGAGGAGGAGATATTAATTATGTGAATGGAACTTTCTTTTATTACCTGAATTCCTCAGCAGACCCTGATGATAATAATACGCATTACAGTAATAGTAGTTGCACAAATACAAGTTCAAGTGGTTATTTTACTAACTGGACATGTGTTTTTGATGTTTATTATCATGCTAATAATGGTACTTGGCAGATGAATGCTACTGTTAATGACACGTATGGTGCTAAGGATACTGACGTTCGTAATTCCTCTATTAATGCTCTTCTAGCCTTAAATGTTACTAATGTTATTGATTTTGGTAATATGGCTGTTACTGACACTTATATTGCTACCCCTCCACCCTCAGCAAATGTTACAAACTTTGGTAATGTTCCTATTAATGTAAGTGTATGGGGTTTTGGGAGTAATGATTCTGTGGCAGGTGCTGGAATGGCAATGATTTGTGCAGTAAGAAACATTACTATACACAACGAAAGATGGGATTTGAGCTCAGCCACAGGATATGCTGCGATGACTCGTCTAGCCGTAGCTCCTGATACTATAGAAGGTCTTACTGTTGATAAACAGACTGTTTCTGGTTCTGGTGGCTATGTGATTAATGCTACTTATTGGAGGCTTCATGTTAATCTTACTACTAATCCTTTTGGTATTTGTAATGGTACTGTGGTTTTTGCTGCTGAGAGTCCATAATAGTGTTTTTTTCTTTAAAAACCATTAAAAATCGAAACATTTATATATGGGTATACCTATGTGTATATTAATTTAGGGTATGTCACCCTAGATAAGCTTGCATTTAAACATAACTTAAAAACTTGCAACGGTGATAAATATGAAAAAGGAAATAAGTACAACTCTACTTATATTCGGCTTTCTAGCCGTCTTTAGTCTAATGGCAGTATTTGTATGGGCAGATTCTGATGAGCCCTTTGGCGTGACAAACATAGCGCCTGGTGCATCATCAAGACCAGACCTGTCTTCTTACCCACCTTCTCAAACAGAAGCAGAAGCAGGTAACATAACAGAGCTCAACCTAACAGCCATTTCTACGACCAAGGCTTGGCAGGGTTACTATGGAGAGATTACAGGTACTCTGACCTTGGAGGATTCAAGTGGCAATGTGTTTTACAACTGGTCTACTATGGAGCCAAAAGGAGAGATTTATGCTTGCATAAATAACACTATTAACTGGAGTGCTATTGCCTGCTTTGAGTTTGATGGAAGCAATGGATTTACTGTTGATACAGCAGAAGGCTGGTTTGGGATTCAAGATGATGATTCAGATGGTATTAATGAGACCTTTACTGATAACATGAACCTTTTCTTTAAGGTTGGTACACATAACATAACAACAAATACCTGCCCTGCTACAAATGCTTATCAGAACGGAGCTCCAGTAAATGAGAACTTTGAGAATGTGTTGTTAACAGACACAGCTGTTCTTATTTTCACTACAATTATTGAGAACAATGTAGCTGATAACAGCACAGACATTGTGGGCTTTGACGGAGTAACTCACGACTTCCAGCTCCTAGTAGCAGAGAACGGGCAGGACGGTTTTGAAGACACAACAACCACTTACTACTTTTGGGCAGAGATAGAATAAACCGCAACTATAGTAAGGAACAGGGTTATTGCCCTGTTACTTATATTTTTTTGCTTGCAACGAGGTGACTAAGTGAGGAAGATCAAGCAGGAGCTAAAACTGGTTTTTCTAATACTAGGATTGGTTCTGTATCTTACATTTATTATAATTCATTTTACTAGTGCAGATCCTGTTGGGGCTGAGGTTAATTATATCAGTAATTCTACCTATACTTCTGTTATTGAATCCAGAAGTGATCCTGGAGGCTATATTATTACTATAAATCTTGCAGTTACTCAGCAAGAACCTTCTTGGAAGGGTTATGTTGGAAACATTACTGGTATGCTTGTTTTAAGGAATAGTGATGGCTGGAGTATTTATGAGTGGGGTATGAACAGTACTTCTATGTCAGGTTTTGTTTTTGTAAGTAGGAATGATAGTGTGGACTGGACTAATGTTGAGTGTGCTAATGATACTAATATAATAAGTGAGCAGAACTTCTTTGGAATGAGTAGTAGTGACCCTTATAGTATTAATAACACTTTTAATGCCAGCCTTCACAGCGCAATGGATATGAGTGGTCCTTCAAATATTGCTGCTAACAGTTGCCAGAGCACAGCTACTTATGTGAATGATACTGCTCAGACAGTTGATTCAAATGCTTATTTCCAAGAGCTCACACTCTATGACCGTACTGATGGTAACTTTATATTTGCAACTTTTATAGAACAGGATGCTTGGGGTTTTAATAATAATGCGTCTTTGGATAACACTTATGACTTTCAGATAATTGTTGCTGAGAACAGGAGTATTAGCTTTGGTACCCCAGGAACCACTTATTACTTCTATGCAGACATATCTTAAGTAGAAAGATTTTTTTTTAATTATCTTAATTTATAGAGGGTTCTTTAGTATTTCTTGCAGTTCTTCTCTTGTCTTCGTATCCTTTATCTTCTCATATAACGCTTTGTTTTGCAGGGCTTCTCTAATCCATATAGCAAAATCATTCTTCTCCTGGTTTACATGGTGGTTGAAATCCTCATCACTCATGTATTCAAGGACTTTTCTCAGGTCATTTAGGTTTTTAAGTTCTTGCCCATTTCTAAGCTTAAAGTAGTGTTCTTTGGGTGATTGTTGCTCTAATATCTGGTTTACCTTGATTTGTCTGAATAATTCTTTTAGTTCCTGGCTTTCCTGCTCTATTCTTTGCTCTATTTCTATTCTTTTCTTCTCCTTCTCTTCTATTTGTGCCTTTAGGCTGTGCCATTCTTCTTCCAAGCTTCTAAGTTGCTCCATCTTTTTTTCTAACTTGTATTTAAGGTCTTGTTGGTGCAGGTAGAATGGTTTTCCTTGGGCTCTTGCACCATGATAGTCTTTCATACTAGTTAAGAAGTCTTTTTTCATTACATCATCTATTATCTCATTCACATCCTTATTTTTTATGTAATGCTCTATTTCTGAGAAATAGCCTTCTCCTAGTTCTGCTGGTTTATAATATTCAGTTTCTTCTTCCTTACTTGAGCTATAGGTTTCTGGTGTTTCACTGTGTACCATGTCTATATTTATTTTATTTATGGCTTCTTCAAATTCTTTCATATCATCTTCCTGAACACTTGTGTCCTCGTGCAGAGGTGAGTGACTTCTTTCCTGAACAGGTGAGCGCTCTATTTTGGGTAATTTAAACTCTTTTTTTGGTTGTTCCTGGGTTGATGCTTGAAATGGTTTTGGCTGGGGTTGTTCTAGTTGCATTGATTTCTCTTCTTTTGGAAGCATAGGAGGCTGCGTTTGTGCAGTTATCTCTGGCAGTTCTTTAGGTGCTTGCACTAGTTTTTTGCTTTGGTTAAAGAAGTCCTTGATTTTTTTCTTTGGCTTAGGTTCTATACTACCCCACCTCTTTTTTTCCTCTTGTTTTTCTTGGTTGTTATTAGTATTTAAAATTTATGTTTTGTGCTGTAAAAAATCTTTGGCCTACTCTGCTTTGCTTCGCAAAGTGCTCAAAAACGGAGTTTTTGGCACAACAAAATTGAAAATTTTGAGTGCCAGAAAAGTAAAACTTTTCTGAGCATCCCAAAAGAGCAAAGCTCTTTTGATGGCTCCGTCTGGCCATTGCTTGCCTGCAAAAATGAGCAGGCAATGCAATTAACGGCCCAGACGGCCAAAGATTTTTTTTATTATATCATCATATTATCTCATAGTAAAAGCCTACATTGGTTCCTGCTACTAAGTAATCCTTTAGGTTAACAGGCACTCTTATTTCATAGTCATAGGTACCGTATTTTCCTTCTTGTTCTTGATTGATTTCTGTTATGAATATTAAGTCCTGACTTCCGTTGTACTGTGTTCCTTCATCACTCTTATCCCAGAGCATGCCTGTCTTGAAGTTGCTGGTGTTGGTGCTGTCAATTACTGGCACATCATTTATGTCTTTGGTGTATACTGTGAAGGTCATGGTTTCTATGGGTATGTCTGTATTATCAGTATATATTTTTCTTATTGAATCATTATAATCGGTCATGCTAAGGGCTGTGTCTGTGTCATTAAAGTCATTGCTTACACTATTATTATTTATATCTCTGCTTATTGCTTGGAGTAAGGAAAAGCTTATTGTACTGTCTTCATCTGCTACAAATATGTTTCCTGTTACATTGGCTATGTTAAGGTAGTTGTATAATGACTCATTATCAGCATTGGCAAGGTAGATGTTGTTTTCTGCCTGGCCATAGAAATAATTGTATGCTGGTACATGCAATGTCTTGTTATTCTTATTATTATCCTCTTTTGTTTCTTTTACACTTCCATTGGTTGCTAAGGGCGGATCCACTATTACATATATATTTCTGGGTCCTCCTCTGTCTATAATCCAGCTCATGCTCACTGTTTTTTCCTCATTAACCAGGAGCCCGGTGATGGTTTCATTACCATTAATCTGGGTTCCTCCACTATCAGGGTCTCCAATCCACCATTGTATCTTAAAGGTTTCTGTTACATTTACATTTCCTTGGTTTTTTATGGTTGCATTAATAGTTATGTTCATTCCTTCTTTGGTTAGATAATCTGACGTGTTAAATGTAATCTGATTTACGATTAGGTCTGGATTAGTAATATTTACTGTGTAGTTTCCATCATTTTTAGGTCCTCCTATCTCATCAAATGCACAGTTCTCAGCTATGTCACAGCAGTAGACGTTCCAGGTGTAGTATCCTTCATCCAGGTTTATGGTGAAGTTTTCTTTTTGCCCTGACACTACAGTTGTATCTGAGAGATTCTCACCCCAGCTCCCAGTGAAATCTCCGTAAAGAGTACAATTAACCAAGTTTTTATCATTAGGGATATAGGTGAAATTAACCTGACCTGGTCTGTGATAAGCATTTGGATATACTAGTTCTACTGTAGGTGGAGTAACATCTTCAGTATACTTTAAGTTTATGTATGTTTCATCTGTTCCATATTGTTTTCCTGACGCAGTACCTCCATAATAAAAAGTAACTATTAGTTCAAGCCCACTATTTAACCGATTTACTGTTGGCATAGTCTCATTTGAAAAGGTGCAATTAACAGAGTCATGGGCATGATAAACATCACTTCCATAACTATTAGTACATATAGTTATGTTCTGGTCTGTTCCGTTCCTCCATTCCAATCTGAACCATCCGCTTGTTGTTTCTTGGTATTTGTCATAAAAGATATACATCCAGTGTATGGTGCTTCCTGCTGGTATATTTGAGGGAGTGAAGTTTATGTACACATAGTTGTATCTTGGACTTTTAGAAAGAGTTCCGTGCTCTTCCCATTGATTTGGCGTATTGTTTATATTGTTCACAGTGCACCCATCGCTGTCAGAACAGGTTTCTGGCCAGATGTAAGGGAAAAATTCATTTATCTCTACTGTTAAATTCCATTTTACACTTATGTTTGTATGGTTTACAGGGTCACTGCAATTAACATACCAGGTGTAGTTACCGTTGTTAAGATTATTAACTGTAAAGGTATTCTGGCCTTTGGTTAAGATTTCCTTTGTTTTATTGCGCTCTCCGTTCAGATATAGAGAACAGTTTGTAACATCACTTGTATCATTTACATTGAACTTGAATATTACATCTCCATCACTGTCTGTGCTTCCATTCTTAGGGTCTATGAGATTTATCCATGGTGCTCTTGTGTCATTCACAATTATGAAGTGTGTTTCTTTGCTTTTAGTGTAGTTCTGGGTTGCATAGTATGTCAAGGTGATATTGTATGTGCCTGGGATGTTATAAGTTGTTATGTTTGTTAATGGGCTTGGTCCATAATTAATTTGAACTGCATCTTGATAAAGGATTATGTTTCCTTGACCAGTCACAAGGATTCCTGTAATGTTCACACTCTGACTCTCATTAATACTAATATTATCACCTGTTTGGTTTAAAAGCAAATTCACTTGGCTGGCTGACTTATTAACTTTGTAGTTCTGCCATGGCATAGTGCTGTTCTGATTCCCAGCACTGTCATTTGCGTGCATTCTCCAAACATAGTTCCCTGCTGCTATGTTTCCATAGTTATAATAATAAACACTACTTGTATTAGGTACATATGTATAATTTTGCATGGTTCCTGTGAAGTTGTGCTCAATCCATACCTTGTCTATCCAACCACTATCTTGCCAGGTAGTATTAAACTGGTAGGTTGCGCCTGGGCTGTACGTTGCTGGGCTTGATGGACTGGCAATAATACTAGAATAATGAGGTGGTGTTCCATCTGCTTCTGTGGTAAAGTTATATTCTTTACTCTGGTTGGTGTTGCCTGCAGGGTCTGTGCTGTTAACAACATAGTAATACATTGTGCTGGGTTTTAATCCTGTGAGATGAATTATGTGCTTTGTGAGTTGGGATGTGTTTATAGCAGTATCTGTATAGCTTCCTGACGAAGTTCCATACTTTACCACACTGTCTGATACCTCATCAGTATCCCAGGTTATGTTCACAGAGCTGTCTGTTATGCTGTTATTAAGCACATTGCTTATTATTGGTGGCGTAACATCTGCACTTGGCTCTGTTGTTGCAGTATCATTAACAAAGTCTCCTACGTTAGGGGTTGTCCAGTTATCCACAGCCCTTACCTGTATCTCATAGGTTGTGTCTGCCAGTAGACTAGTAACATTGTAATATTCGTTTGAGGTATTGTCTACATGTGACCCGTTCACCCATATTTCATAATGGTCCAAATCAGAGTCTCCTGGCTCTGTCCAGTTCCACAGAATCCAGGTTTGGCCTTTTTCAGTCTCATTAAGGTTGGTAACATTTCCAGGGGGTATGGTATCTTGTACTCTTACAAAATGAGTCTCTGTGCTTGTAGAATAATTTTGTGTAGCAATGTAAACCAAGGTTATGTTGTAGTTTCCCGGTGAGCTGTAGGTTCTTATGGTTGATAATGGGCTTGGTCCATTGGCAATCTGGCTTCCTTCCTCATAAATAGTCAGGTCTCCTTCTCCTGCTATCAATATACCAGTGATATTAGCACTGCCAGAGTTATTAATAGTGAAATTAGCTGATGTCCCATTAAGTAAGAGGTTTACTTGGCTATTGGCTTTTTGTATTGTGTATGTTTGCCATGGCATAGTGCTGTTCTGGTTTCCTGCTGTGTCATTGGCATGCATTTTCCATACATAGCTTCCTGCTCCTATGTTTCCATAGTTATAATAATATACATCTCCTGTATGTGTGCTAAAGGTGTAGTTTTGCATGGTTCCTGTGAAGTTGTGCTCTATCCAAGTGGTGTTTACTCCTTCATTGTCCTGCCATGTTGTGTTGAACTGATAGGTTGCACTAGGGCTAAAGGTTGCTGGGCTTTCTGGACCAGCAACTATGTTAGAATAATAAGGTGCTTGCGTGTCTGGTATTGAAAAGTTTATAACAACATAAACATGGTCAACATATGCTATGGCTGGTCTTGACCTGTCATCTGTACTTATTCTCACAGCGAAATCATCAAATAAAGCATCATCATTACTGGTGCCAAAATGAGAGGTGCAACCCCAGCTAATAGTTCCTTCTGGGCTTGGAGCTGTTTGTCCGCTTCCTGCACTATCCCAGATGCTTGTTGACCAGTTACCTAATTGCAAGGTCCATGTATTGCCCTCACTATCATAACCATCAACATAAACAGTGCAATCAACTATTGTGCCTATTGTTGATGACTCATTCTCAAAGCTTATTCTTACAGGGCTTCCTGCATTCTTATCAAACTGATATGTTGTCCCTCCATTTGAGCTTATTGCTGTTACCTGAGCTCCAGTACAGGCTCCAGGTACTGACTCATCATAGCAGTCATCTGCATCGTGCGTTGTCTCATTATAAGCAGGGTCTTCTGGCGTTAGCAGGAAGGTGTAGTTTTGGCCTGGGATTATGTCCATAACATACTCCCATGTTCCATAGCATTTCTGAGCAGTATAGTTCCAATTCTTACACTTCCTTAGCACATCTCCTTTTGCAGTGACAGTTACATAAGCCTCTGTGAAGTTAAGGCTTGTTGGGTCTATAACATAGAATTGGCTGCTAGTAGTTCCTGCTTTCTCATCATTATATGTAAGATCATCTATTCTTAGTTCTACATTTGAAATTCCTTTTGCTTCAAGATTTCTAAAGAATATTTTTTTAATTGGATAGTTATCCAGCTTTATTTCAGTATCATATGTTCCAACAGGGTTATGAGTTGCATTTTTAATAGCACTATATTTTTTGCCTGAATTAAGATCATACAAATCTAGATCTTTCTCAACAATTTCTTGTTCATGATTCCTTATTATGAGCCAATCCTTGCTTATAGTTATTCCTTCTGCCTCTTGAAGACCAATTATTACTGGCATCTGCTCTTCTATTCCTTGAATTCCTTGTGTTATCCTACTTGGTCCATACACTTTTCTAATGGTTGTTATACTAGAAGAATCTGCTCTTGGATTTACTACAAAACTAGTTTTTACTTCCTTATTAGTATCATATTCCAGACTAATAACATGCTCTCCTGTTGTTGAGGGTCTGAACTCTGTTTCATGATTCAATTCACCCATGTATCTGTAAATATTCTCATTAACTATTATTTTCATTACAGAATCATTTGTGGCATTGTTAATACTAATCATTACCTTTTCTCCAAGTACATATTCATTCTTATCAGTGCTTACTTGAGGCAGCGCACTAGATATAGTGACTAATAAGAGAAGTATGATTAAAATAAATAAAGAGGCTACGCCTTTCCTTTGTTTTTTCCACGCTGAGCTAGGCAAGGCGTAGCCTTTAAATGAAAGAACATGAGAGAAATGATTAGTTAAAGATAGAATCATCTTGATTGGTAAGAAGAGAATAAATAAGGTTATTGCTAATAATTTGTTAGTGTTCATCGTTGCTCAGCGCGGATATATATATATATTTGAGCAAGTAAAAATCACTCACCCTTTTCCTCTAGATATAATTCCTGATATTCGGAGTTTAAAAACTTTATGCTCAGAAAGGGGCTGCGTTCAAAATCTCCTACTCCGCTTACCATAACCCTGTACTCCATATAGTTACAAAAACCATAGGTTTTTGGAACCCCAAAAGAGCTTCGCTCTTTTGATGGGAACATGGATAAGCTCTGTCTGGCCATGCCTTGATTTACTGCGTAAATCTGCGGCACAACAAAATTTAAAATTTTGTGTCCCAAAAATCTTTGATTTTTGAGGAAATCAAGGCACAGACGTAGATTTTGAACGCAACTGCTCAAAAAGGTTTTTGGTTTGTGATTAAAGGAAAAATATTTATATGAAAACACTATGGTAAGATATGAACACTGTAACTGTTCCTAGAGCTGGATTTGAACAAATGAAGCAAGAACTGGAAATACTTAGGAATACTAAGATTTATAAATGTCTTCTTGAATTTGAGAGCATCATAGCTAAGGGAAAGAAATTTACAAGAAAAGCCCTAGAATTCTAGATTAGAACCCAAAGCTTTATATATGAGTTATCCTATTTGGAATAATATTATCCTAAAAAGGAGAATACTATGAATAATACAAAATTGAAAATAGTTGCTCTCTTCAATAAAGAACTTGATAAAGAATTAACTATACACCAAATAAAAAATGAACTAAAGAGGAGTTACCATCTCATATATGATAATACCACTGAATTAATAAAACAAAACATACTTAATAAAAAAACAAGGGGCCATAGCACTGTTTGTTCCTTAAACCTAAAAAATGAAAAAACCAAAGGAATGCTCATCCTCAACTCTATTGATGAAAAAGAACATTTTCTTAACAAAAGAGCAGCATTAAAATCATTATTTCAAGAATTAGTTAATAAGATTACAAACAAGATTGAAGTATTATCCATTATTCTTTTTGGCTCATATGCAAAGGGAATAGCAACTGAATCCAGCGATATTGACTTGTTGGTTATATGTGAAAAAAAAGACAAGAATAATATAATTCAAAGAGAAATAGGTGCATTAGAAACAATGTATGATTATGAGATTAATCAGATTGTGGTTAATAGCCGGGTGTTTAAAAACATGATAACCAACAAAGACGAACTGAATGTAGGAAAAGAAGTCTTAAGTAATCATATAATCCTATATGGTGCTGAAACCTTTTGGAAGATTGTACTGGAAGCAAAAAATGAGTGATAAAAATCCAATATTCAACAAAAGAGAAATTGAAAATCAGTTTGAAGAATATCTTAGAAAAGAAAGCAAGGATAGGTTTTATCTACGTAAAAAAATAGGAGTTAAACGATTAACCAAGAACTATCTAAGGAATGCAAGGCACAACTTATTAGTCGGAAAAATGATGATGGGTGTTGTAGAGAATGCTGGTATTAAAGAACAATTAGTTTTACCAGATGATTTCCAATGTTATAGTTGGGTAATAGCTATTTCTTATTATGCCATGTACCATGCTGCTTTATCTGCTCTTGCTAAACAAAACTATAAGAGTGATGACCATCAAGCAACCAAATATGCACTAGCAAAACTCTATGTTATTAAAGATGAGTTAGAAAAAGAAGCTTTAGAATTATTTGACCAGGGAAAAAAGATATTAGAAGAAGAATATATCATAACCTTGGATGATGCAAGAAAAAAAGATAGAGCAGCCAGATATTCTGCTGATCCAGAGTATGAAAAGAGTAAAGCACAAGAAATAATGCAAGATGCAAAGAAATTTGTTAAAAGATTAGCTGAGATTATTGAATTTAAAGAAGAAAAATGATATATATTTATCCCATAATTAACGAAAGATTAAAATACCCGTAATTCAATAGATGTAACTATATAGTTATAAAACTCTTATTTTAAGAGTTTTTTGAGGATTTGAAAAGAGAGGGTGAGCATAATTGTGAATACAATCAAAAATAAGAATTCTGATAAGCACAACCTTAAGCATGAAGAAAAGAATAAGGTGCTTAACAGCTTTGAAGTGTATAAAAGGCTGTTTGATGAAGCCTTAGACGCTATCCTCATAGCTGATGCTAAAACAGGCATAATACTTGATTGTAACCTTGCAGCATGCAGATTGGTTGAGAGAGAGAAGTCAGAATTGATTGGTAAACATCAGAGGATTATCCATCCTCCAGAAGAAATTAAAGGAAGATTTAGCAGAACTTTCGAACAACACCTCAAAGAAAAAGAAGGGAAGATTCTGGAAACTCAAGTTATTACAAAAAAAGGAAAAATAAAAAACGTTGCAATTAAAGCCAATGTCTTTGAACTTAAAGGCAAAAAATTAATCCAAGGGATGTTTAGGGACATTAGTGATCGTAAGAAAGCACAAGAAGCTATTTCAAAAGCTTATAAAACTCAGTCTGATATTATTGAGAATGCTCCTTTCGGGGTTTTCACTGTTAACAAGAAGGGAGTGGTTGACTATGCTAATCCTACTATGCTAATGATTTCAGGGGATAAGAGAGAGGTTTTTATTAGGATAAATGTTTTTAAGCTTCCAACTTATGTTGAGCTTGGCTTGGCAGGTAAGATAAGGAATTGTTTTAAAGGCAAACCCTTCTTTATCGGGCCTCTTACTTATACATCTTATTATAGCAAGAAGAGGACTGTCAGGAACTTCACAGGCCTGCCTATGAAAAACGAGAAGGGCGTAGTAGAAAAGGTAATGATTTTTGTTGAGGATATAACTAAGACAAAAGAAGCAGAAGAGACCTTGAAGAAGAGTGAAGCACGCTTAAGAGATATATTAGATCATTTGCAGACCGGAGTGATTATTATTGACCCCGAGACCCGTAAAATTGTTTATGTTAATTCTCTAGCAATTCAAATGATTGGATTACCAAAAGAAAAGATTCTTGGAAAGATATGTCATAAATTTATTTGTCCTGCAGAAAGAAATAAGTGCCCTATACTTGATTTAGGACAAAGAGTGGATAATTCTGAGCGGATATTATTAAATGTAAAAGGAGAAAAAATACCTATCCTCAAAACCACTGTTCCTATGGTATTAGAAGGAAAAAAACGTCTTATTGAGAGTTTTGTGGATATTACTGGTCGGAAAAAGATAGAGGACGAACTTAAGAAAAGAACAGAAGAGCTTGAGAGGTTCAACAAGTTGGCAGTTGGCAGAGAGCTCAAGATGGTTAAGTTGAAGAAGAGGATTAAAGAGTTAGAGGGCAAAGTTAAAAAAAATAAAAATAAAACCGGGGTGAAAGAATGAAAATAAAAAGTATGTTGTGGATTATTTTAGTAGGGTTAATGTTTTCCACCGTTTTTTTAGGGTGTGCAGAGTCAGAACAAAAGACAATAAAGATTGTAACAAGCAATCCTATGAGAGTAATGCAAGCAGGTCATGATATTGTGAATGGAGTCAGATTGGCTTTGGAAGAAGTTGATTACACTGTTGTAGGTTATAAGATAGAGTTGGTAGTAGAGGATGATGGAGATGAAAACGGACAATGGCAACCCGAGATAGAGGAAGGTATTGCTAGGAGAGCTGTTGCTGACCCCAATGTAATGGTTTATCTGGGAACATATAATAGTGGCGCGGCAAAGGTTAGTATTCCAATAAATAATCAGGGAGGACTTGTTCAGATAAGTCCGGTAAATACTTGGCCAGGCCTGACAATGGTAGGTTTCCTGCCTGGAGAACCAGGCATATTTTATCCAACAGGAATGCGTAATTATTTCAGAGTTTGTCCAACAGATGCAGTACAGGGGCCAGTAGGGGCTGTTTGGGCTAAGGAATTAGGATTTGGGAGTGTTTATATATTTGATGATGGCGAAGCCTATGGTATGGGAATTGCTGACCTTTTTGAAGAAGAAGCCTTGGAAATAGGCTTAGCTGTATTAGGTCATGAATCAATCAACAGTGAAAATGCCAAGGAAAAATTGAATGCAATCAAAGACCAGAACCCTGATTTAATTTACTTTGGTGGTGTAACCATGAACGGAGCAATTCCTTTAGTAAAAGGGATCAAGGAACTGGGCTTAGATGCAAAACTAATGGGTCCGGATGGTATTATGGAACAGGCATTTCTTGATTTAGGAGGGGATGCTACAGAAGGAACATACTTAACTGTTTTTGGAGTGCCACCCGCAGAATTAGAAAAATTAACTGAAAAAGGAAAAGAATTTATTGAAGGTTACAGGGTAAGATACAACAAAGAACCAGGAACCGTGTCATCTTTTGGTTATGAAGCTGCTAAAGTTGCTTTGCTTGCAATTGAAAGAGCGGGAGTGAAAGACAGAGCAAAAATTTTAGAAGAAGTATCCAAAATAAAAGATTATGATGGCCTTTTTGGCACTTGGAGTTTTGACCAAAATGGCGACACTACCTTAAGTATTATAAGTGGAAACATAGTACAAAATAAACGTTTTGTTTTTGAAAAAGTATTGTCTTAAACATAGTAAAAAATTATAGGCAGAATGGAAAAAAAGAAAATCAAAGTAATATCTGGTAGACTAGGATTAAAATTAATAATCCCGTACTTAATAATTTCTTTTTTTACTTTAATATTAATTACAAGCTTAATTTATTATAATTTTAGTGCACACATGAATTCTATACAAGAAGTTCAAGAAGAGGTTTCAGTTAAAGCTAGTTCTGAAATTCATTATTATATTAAAAATATTCTTGGTGAATTGAAATTATTTAGTGAAGAAATTGGTAAAACCAATCGCTTTGAAAAAGATTTAAACACTAGAAGTTTAAAAAATTTACTTAGACATAATCCTAGTATTTATTCTCTTTCAATTATTGATATAGAAGGAAATGAAATAACTAAAATTGTGAGACATGACCCGAAAACATCTTCAGAATTAAAAGATGTTTCTGCTCAGGAGAAGTTTAAGAAAGCACTTGAAGAAGATTATTATTTAGGCCCCATTTATATTTCTGAGTATCAACTACCCTTTATTTCAATTAGTTCACCAATACAGGATGAAAATGATACTATAATCGGAGTTCTGGATGCTGAGGTTGATTTAAGCCCGATGTGGGATACCACCTCTAAAATAAGAGTTAAAAAAACAGGATATATTTATGTTGTAGACCAAAGAGGAAGGCTTATAGCATATAAAGACATAAGTCTGGTTATGGAAAATTTAGATTTGAAACAGATTCAAGGAGTTAAAAATTTTTTGAATAATATTCGCACGTCTGAAACTTATACCTCTTTTAATAACGAAAAGGTTATTGGTAACTGGAAATCAATTGACACTACTGGCTGGGGCGTAATAGTAGAATTACCTGTAAAAGAAATATTTCAAGAATTATCAACACTTCTTTTTCTTGCCGGGCTTTCAATTATTTTGTTTGTTCTATTCATAGCTGTCCTTTTAATAATTGTTTTTAAAAAATTATTGAAACCAGTTACCCATTTACAAGAAGGAGTTAAAGAAGTTAGGATGGGGAACTTGGATTACAAGATTAAAATAATTTCTAAAGATGAACTTGGCGATTTAGCTGATACTTTTAATCAGATGACCACGGATTTAAAAGAATCTCATGAAAAAATAAGAAGGCACGAAAGAGAATTAGAAAAATTAGTAGAAAAAAGAACAGAAGAGCTGAAAAAAAAGGTAAAGGAGCTTGAGGACACAAGAACTGCCGTTCTTAACATGCTTGAGGATGTTAGTATATCAAAGGGGGATCTTGAGAAATCGCAGAAGGATTTGATTAAGCTTAATGAGGCATTGGAGAAGGCAAATATTGAATTGAAAAGGATGGATGAGTACAAGAACGAGTTCATATCCATGACTGCTCATGAGCTTAAGACTCCTCTTGCTTCTATCCATGGCTTTGCAGGGCTTCTTAAGAACGAGAAAATCATGGCTAATCCTGAGCAAAGAAATTATTACTTGAGCATTATCATAGAGGATTCTATGAGGCTTAAGAAGCTGATTGATGACATCCTTGACCTTTCCCGGATTGATCTTGGCACTCTGAAGTTTGTGTTTGAAGAAACAGATATCAGGGAGGCTTTCAAGGGCCTTGTTAAGGAGTTGTATCTCTTGGCTGCTAAGAAAGGAATAACTCTAAAAGCAAATGTTGCAAATAATGTACCTCAAAACTTTGTTACTGACAAAAGCAGATTTATTCAAATACTAGTCAACCTGGTTAATAATGCTGTGAAGTACACTGTTAAGAAAAATAAGAAAATTTTTGTGTCTGCTTCAAAGCAAGAAGAACAAATCCTTTTCTCTGTGAAGGACGAGGGTATTGGGATTAAGAAGAAGTACTTCTCAAAGATATTTGAAAGGTTTTACCAGGTTGATTCTTCATATACCAGGAAAGCTGTTGGCTCTGGTCTTGGGTTAGCCATATGCAAAGGCATGGTTGAGGCTATGGGTGGAAAGATATGGCTTAAGAGCCAGATTGGTAAAGGAACAACTTTTTTCTTCACCCTGCCTATAAAATCCAAACTCCTCATGGAGGAGAAGCGTTTAGAAGTATTCAAGATGAAGAAAGAGAAAAAGAAAAAATTAAAAGTAGAAAAGGATATAAAGAGATAAATAAAAGGTTTAAATAATTTTTTAGATTAAAATGGGATTAAAACAGGACATTATAGAACTAATGGAATCCTTGTTTGGTAAGGACACTAGAGAAACATTTGAGAAATATTATGATGAGAGCAATCCAGAGGAACTTTTATTAGCGTGCAAGGAGATGTTATCAAAGCTTTTAGGACAGGAAAGCACAGAGAAGCATCTTAGAGGTATAATTAATAAATATCCTGAAATAAAGAAGTTAGAAGAGGTGATGGGAAAATGAAAAGAATAGATTGGGTTTTAATATTATTAATACTTGGTTTTGTTGCAATAGTTCTTATGTATATATTTGAGCCAGGAGCAGAAACAGTATTTGATATGTTCACTTATATTGTAACCATAGGATTACCTTTAATAACAGTAGCCCTGGGTGTTTATTTGGCTAAAGTGTTTGGAACTAGGAGTTTGCAAGGAAAAGCAATCCTATTCCTAACCATTGGCTTCTTCTGTTGGACGGTAGGAGAAATCTTATGGATAATTTATGAAGAAGCTGTTGTCTCATTTGCAGATGTTGCTTATCTTTTAACCTACCCGTTCCTGATGATTGGCATATTTTATGGGATAAAGATGTCAACTCCTGATATATTCAAGAACAAGAAGAGAATAATATTTTTAGTATTGATTACAATAGCTGCTGTAGGAGTTTACCTGTATTTCTTTCCTTTTGCATGGGACCTTGAAGTATCATTCATAGAAAACCTTGTAACAAGTGGTTATGTGATTGCAGACCTACTCTTAATCATACCCTTAATATTCCTGTCTTATTCATTAATCTCTGGTAAGCTATCACTCGGCTGGATTCTCATAGGTCTAGGAATTATTTCAACTCTGATAGCTGATTTGTGGTATGTTCAGAACTATGAAATCTATGCTTTAGGAAAGCAGTATATTGATCTCTTGTGGTATCTCATGTTCTTCCTAGTGATATATGCGCTAGTGTATTTTAAGAGAGTACAACGTCAAATAAAGGAGAAAGTAATGGAGGTAAAAGAAAAAGAGATTTAAACTGTTTTTTTATTTATCCTAAAATCTTTTTTACCCTTTTCACTAACTCCTCATTATCAAAGGGCTTGGTGATATAATCAAGAACATCCATGCCTTTGAGTTGGTTCTTACCAATCTCTGAGAACCTGGCAACTGTTACAAATATTATTTTCAGCTTCTTTGTCTTAGGATTCTTTCTTATCTTCTCGCACACCTCTCTGCCTGACATGCCTGGCATCATCATATCAAGGATTACGAGGTCTGGCTTGATTGTCTCAAGGATTTTTAATGCTTGCTTTCCATCCAAAGCACTTATTATTTTGAACCCTTCTGCTTCAAGGATGGCTTTTTCTAGCTCTACCATGTGAGGCTCATCATCCACTATCATTATTGTCTTAGGCATTTTACGAACTCCTTTTTTTATCAAATTAATTATATTTTTATATTTTTGTTTCTTTTTTTATTTATTTCATTTCGATTGTCTTATCCGCAAATAAGTTGAGGTCCTTTATTAATTTTGCGCTTTCATTTCTGTAAATCCCTTTTTCCTTTAAGACTACATATACCTTGTTTATTGTGCTTTGGTCTTTATCAATTATAAGTTCATGTGTGAATCTTATTATTGAATGAGTCTGTTGGTATATGAGCAGGGTTGATATTGTATCAAAGATTACTGCTTCGCATTCATTCTTAGTTACTGCCCTTTTTATAGCTTTTTTTAGTTCTATTAAGTTCTCTGGGCCTGTAACAAAGATGCAGTTCTTGACTGGTTTGAGCTTGTAGTGAAGACTGCTAATAACATCTATAAAGATAAAATGCTCATAGTTTATTCTCTCATTTTTAAGATTGTCAATCACCTCTGAATATGGCTTTGAGAGACATACATAGCATATTTTTGTGTGATGTTTCTTTACCTCTTTTATCATCTTGTGCAGCTCTTCTAAGTAGTTTTTGCTTTTAAGAAGAATAAGAACAAATTTATTCTCACTTATCCCTAATAAGAATTCCATTTTTAGTCACCCTTGGTCCATTAGCATATTCTCTCTTACTCTTCTGTTTTACCTTAGCTTTTTAACTCCATGAAAAACATTTCTGTTAACCACATATACAAAGATTGCTTTATCAGGTGTGTTTATTCTCTGGCAGCTTACAGGCTCTCTTATGCTCAAATCTTTTCTCAGATGCCTTGGTATTAAGAAGTATTTAGTGGCTTCATTCTTTCCTCTGCTTGATATATTAGTCTCTAAATCAGCTACCTTTTCCGAGAATAAGTGGACATTATCTATCTCCCCTCTAAGCTGAACCAGCTCTTCATAATCTAGTGCTGCTTCTACAACCACCTTCGCATCTTCTCTTCTTGAACTTATTATGCTCCCCATAATTCTCACCCTTTTGTTTTTTGAATTCTTTTTAAATTATATTTTGGATAAATTAGGACTGTTTTTTACCTCTAATTTTTTTTCAGGATAAATTATCACAAATTGGTTATATATACTTTTTTATCACATTATATACATATGTATATTTTTAGAAAGATATTTATATAAGGACCCTTTTCTCAGTCATGCTTAGGGGGTGGTTAAGATTAAGCGAAAAGTAATTCTGCACGGGCCTTCAACCCTAACAGTTTCTCTACCATCAAAATGGGTCAAAACCAACAACATCAAGAAAGGAGATGAACTTAATGTTGATGATGAAGGAGAAGTACTAACGATTTATCCAGGACAAGAGCATCTTCTAATCAAAAAGACTAAAGCTGATTTCTCAGACACTAACTGGGGAGCTATTCATAGCATCCTTTCTGTGCTCCACAAATCTGGTTATGACGAGATAGAGATAACCTTTAACAATCCTGAGACCATTAAAATAATACAAGAAAGAATTAACACCATGCTAATGGGGTATGAAATAACAGAGCAAAAAGGCAACCTCTGCGTTGTAAAGGCAGTTTCCGGTGACCATTTATCAGAGTTAGATACCTTGGTTAGAAGAATCTTCTTAGTAGCCCTTTCCCTTGCAAAGAATAGTTTAGACGGGCTAAGAGAGGAAAGCACTGATAAACTTAAAGAAGTACTTGTTCTTGAACAAACTATTAACAAGCTTACCAACTACTGCCAAAGACTGCTTAATAAGAAACCCTATAAAGATGATAAGACAACATATACCTATCTTATAATATGGGTTATTGAGAGCATATGTGATGATTACAGGGATATAATAAATATTATCCTTAATAAACCAACTTTTAAAATAAGTCTTGATGTTCAAGATATCTACTCTCAAATAAATGATTTGTTTGAAAACTATTATCGTTTCTTCTATAATTATTCTGATAAAGAACTGCTAAGAATGAGACAGAAGATTAAATCCTTAAAACAAGAACTCTTAGAAACCAAATTTAGTTCTGGTGAGAAGTCATTATATCCTTATTTATTCAGCATAATTAATAGGATATTTGATTGCTTGGGGTCTACAGTTGGGATGCATCATTAATTCTAATCCTTTCCTAAGATTAGTATTGATCATCTCTTTTTTTGGTGGTCCTCTTCCAAAGGTGTGTATATAAATGCTGTAAAAAGACATATTCAAATGGTGCTGTTTGTATACATCCTCAGGATCAGGATAGTTATCAGGGTTTTGTCTGTAAAAGAACCACATTCTTATGTGCCTATAAAACCCTTCTAACGCCCTTAAATCCCAGTAGTGTTCTGTATCCTCTCCATGTTCAGAAAGTTTTTCAACAAAATATTGTTCATACCTTATTCTCTCACTTGGAAGTAATATGGGCACTGGCCATTCCAAAGTATGTATTGCATCGTCTGATGGAAAAGTCAATCTTACCATTTTATCAAGATCAATTCGATAAGTGTGCTTTTTTACCAACTCTTCTATTTCATTATTTAGTTCATTATAATCTATTATTTCTTGTGAAATCATTTTAGCTACTTTGTTATGAAAATAACTGTCTACTAATATTTTATGAGGAAAGGAATTCCAAGAAGCACCATCTACAAAAGAATGGTTCGCTCTTTCATCAATAAGTTTTCCTGCCTCCTTAATTTTTCTTTTTTCTTTAGGTGTTAAAGATATTTTTGCTTCATCATAAACCTCAAGCATTTTATCTCCATGAGAAGAATTAATGATAAGATTTTTATCAAAGCCATACTCTCTGGTTCTTAGATATGCGACATCTCTGAGCTGTTTTTTAATCAGAGACTCGATAAATGCTTTTTTTATATGGGAGGAGAAATCTTTGCTTTCAATCAAATGAAAAAGACTAAACAGACCATTTGGAGTTAAATATGAAATAGGTATAATTTTTTCCAAGAGAAATTCCTGGGCTTGTATTTTTTCACAAAGATTTGGAGTCTCTCGAGTCGGCTTATTATTTTTATCCTCAAGCGTTCTTTTATATACCTTATACACTGCGTTTGCCATGTCTGCACTTGGATAAACCATTAGCAACGCATTTTCTAATGTAAGTCCATATTCAATAATCTCTTTTTCTTTTGGCCGGTTTAGCCTGATTAAAGTTTTTCCATCTCTAGCCTTACATAAAAATACAGATATTTCTTTTTTCTTGGTCAGATTATCTAATCGAACAATTTTTTGATCATCTAATTTAATGCTCTTTCTTAGATGAGGTGTTGCTTTATCAGGTGTTTTTGTTTCAAAAAGATAATGGCTTGCTCTAGACAAGTGGCCAATTATTGTTGTTACTTTTCCTTCTTTAGATTCTATTCCTAGTTCTTCTTCATACTCTTTTATCAACTCTTGTTGCTCTTGGTTAATTATTTTTTGTTCTTCTAATTGTGATTTATATGCTTCAGCTTCTGACTTATTAGCAATAGCTTCTTTTTTATATTTCTCAACCTTTTTTTTTAATTCTGCTATTTCTTCATCTTTTTCTTTTATCAACTTTTCTAGCACTTTCTTTTTTACCATCCCTAAAAAGTGATATTTTCTTTTTATTATAAATCTTTGTGTTATCTCTTTGTGATTGATAATGCTTGGATAAAAAAAGCTGATTTTTATCCTGTTTTCTCAGAAGCCTTTAAGAATAAGCTCTTATTTTCGTCCCAATATGGGGGTGAAAATATGAATAAAATAGTAGTAGTAGCTGTAGCTCTATTAGTCTGCGCCTTGCTATTGGGTGTAGGTGGAGCTTTCCTGATGGAAAGCGAGAACACCGAAAGTCTTAGTGAAGCACCGACTATAACACCAGAAGGCTTTGGAAAGGTAGTATCATTCGAAGGCTGCCCTGACGATGACCCGCTTTGTCAGCCACCTGGAAGTCCTTAAATTTTTTATATTTTTATTTTATTTTAAGAACTTCTTTTTCATCTTGAACATATATCAAGGCTGGTTTGTTTTCTTCTTTATCCATGTCTTTTTTATTGTTTTCTTCTTCATAATTCAAATTCTTTAAGAAAGATAAATTTTTAGATGAATCAAACTTATTATTAAAAAAGCTCTTTTGATATATTACTTTAGCCAGTGTTATTCTTTCTTTGGAAAGTTGTCTTTTTATCTCCTGCGGTAAGTATTGAGTCATCACGCTCTTATTGTTTAACACATCATTTATAAAGGTGAAATAGGTAAATGTGGATGCCAGGTTTAAAGGATTGTCTCCTTCAATAGGTTCACCTTCAACAGGAAGAAACTCTGGAATTAAACCATTCTTGTTTAAATGATTTCTATAAAACTTCAGTATTCTTGTAAATGATTGGATTAACTTTACTTTTGCTTGATTTATTTCTTTTAAATACTGTGGAAATATCTTCATAATATTCTCTTGAAGTTGTGTTTGTATGCTGTTTCCTTTAATATCTCTGTTAACTACTGATTCAATAGTAGAATACAGCCAGATCACAGGTTCCAAACCTTCTCTAAGATACTTGATTATATTATCCGACCTGTACGCCTTTATCTCATATTTTGCTTCAAAAAGAAGCTGTGTTAATTCTTTGGTAAATGGATTAAAATACACTCCAAAATGCACCCCATTATCCTTTCCTATCAACAAGTTATTTGATGTTTTTGTTTGCTCTCTTATAGCATTAATATATTCTTCAGGGTCTATTCCCAAATCTTTCTCAAGATTAAATATTTTTATGCCTTCAGTCAATAACGGTATTGCGTGCATCTGCGTGTATACAAGCAGCAATTGTTTGGTAGAAGTTTTATCCCTAGGATTTAAGTACTGAAAGAACCCAGTTTTATGGTACCTCTCTTTTAATTGCGCAGCTACAGCAAAACCCATTTTCTCTTTTAATAGCCCAGCAGTCTCTTTGAACCCATTTTTTTCCATAAATTGAAACATTTCCCAGCTTATTTTAAATCTGTCTAAGTAACATTTATAGGTGCGTGTTTTACTGAAATCGGTTAAATCATAGAGCCTTATAAACTGCTCTAAAAAGTCAGGGTTGCCTGTTTCTATAAATCCCATTTCATAAATATCTCTCATAAGCTGAGATCCATAATGCAAATTATCTGTATAATCTACTTTATTTTCTTTAAATGAAAAAGGCGCAAATGTAGCATCGTCTTGCAAAGGATCTTTTTTTATATGTTTTGACCTTTTAAGAACCCACCTGAATTTCTTGTTTCTTACCTCTTTCATTATAGGTTTTAAATCCTCCCAGGTTGATGCTTTCTTTATCTTTTCAAATGTTGGATATAATGAATTTTTCTTATCAATATGATTCATTATTATCAGACTTGATCCTCCTAATACGCTCAATCCTGCACCTCCGAATAAGATGATCCTTTTTAAGAACTCTCGCCTACCATACACCTCAACTCTTCTTTCTTTACTTCCTTCAACAATAAATTCCTCTTTGTTTAGAAATTTGGTTATATCCTCAAGCATTTCTTTTGCATCATACCTTTTATCTATATCTCTTTCAAGCCCTTTCAAAATAACATCTTCTAAATTCTTAGGTATCTGACTGTTAATACTTCGTGGTCCTTTCAGTTCTCCCAATGCTATTTGTTTTGTCTTCTTTGTATACTTCATCTCTCTTACAATACCAAAAGGCAGTCTTCCTCCTGTAAGCATTTCATAAAGCATAACAGCTGTTGACCAAACATCCTCTTTTCCAGTTGTTTCCTCGCCATCAATCTGTTCAGGAGACATATATTCAGGTGTGCCCAGTCTTGTGTCGTACTGAGTTAACTGGGTATGAATTGTCTCATCATCCAGTATTTTTGCAATACCAAAATCCAAGATTTTAAGGTCCCATTCGCATGTAAAGCAGGCATCTCCTGTAATCATCACATTACTCGGTTTTATATCACGATGAATAACTCCTTGGCTATGTGCATGTGTTAGTGCATCAAGAAGTTTCTGCCCAACCCCACACCCTGTTTCTATATCAAAGAATCCGTGGTGTTCCTCTAATATTTTATCAAGGCTTTTTCCTTGAATATATTTCATGGATATATAAAGCCTATTATCAAGTTCATCAATATCATACACTTCAGCAATGTTTGGATGGTCTAGCTTAGCTATGGATTCAGCCTCTCTTTTAAATCTTTTAACATACTCTTCGTTCATGTAAAATTTTTTGTCAAGAACTTTTAGTGCAACCATTCTCTTAAGTTTTTTGTCATGAGCAGAATAAACACGAGCCATGCCTCCAAAGCCTATTTCTTCTAATATCTCATACCTGTTTCCTAGAACATAGCCGGGTGAAAGTTTATCCTCCTTTTTGAGAATGTCTTCTACCATTGTTGCATCCTTTCCCTGTATTCCCACCCCTTCCAAAAGAGAAGGGTATTTAAACTATAAAAACCTTGCTATAAAATCATTATTGAAATCTTGTCCTACTCCGCTTTGTTCGCTATTAAACTGCTCACAAAGCTTCGCCGGGCCTTTGCATAGCTACAAAAACAAAGTAGCTAATGCAAACAATGGCGCCGACGGACAAGATTTCAGCATAAAATTAGTAGAATGTAGCTCATCCTAACTCAACAACCCCGTCAACAAACATGGTAAGATCCTTCACTAATTCGTCGCTATCTTCTTTTAAGGCTATATATACTGATTTCACTCCGCTCACTCTTGCCTTGGTCATCAGGTTTTGGGTGAACTTGATAATCTCTCCTATGTCTTGGTAGATTGTAAGTGTTGAGATTGCATCGAACAATACATTGTTGCAGTTCATTTCCTGCACTGCTTTTGTAAATGCAAGGCTTATATCAGTCAAAGCACTAGGTGACTGTACAAACTCGCAGTTATCAGTCGGCTCAGGAGTTTTCACAGTACTCGTAAGCACATCAATAAAGAAGTACTTATCCAAGTCCAAGTTGTTGGCTTTAAGATTATCTATTATGCTGTTATAAGGCTTATTTAGGCATACATAGCAAACCTTGTTTGAGACAACATCAACTGCTTTGACTACTTCTATTAGTTTATTTGTGTACTGGGTTTTTGGAAGAACTACCAGAACAATCTGCTTGTTCTTTACTTCTTCTATTAAATCCATTTTTTTTACCTTCTGCAGAGGTAATAAATATAGTTATTCTTTCCTTTTTTAAACCTTCTTATTTAATTGGGATAACCTATCTTTTATTTTCATTATCTTCTCCTGCAATGACTCATACGCCTCATCATAACTCTCTCTTGCCATTTTCTTGTGAACAAAATAGTCTTTTTGAAGGTTCTGAATCATATTCTCATTAACCTTGAGCTCTTTCTCTAGTCTTGCAATTCTTTTTTTTCCTAAACCATAAGACCATGCCCCGGAGGTTAACTTAAGCCCTAAGAGGATTACTAAGATTACAAGCACTATATATAGCCAGTTTTTTCTTACAAACTCTTTTAAATTGATACCAAAACTAGTGGCGCCTGCTCTTTCAACAAGAAACTCTGCTTTTAAACTCTCAAAATTTGTTCTTGCACTAACCAATTTTTGTTCTGCTCCTTCATAATTTCCAACAATCAATTCATGTTTTGCTTCTTTTAAAATGATTTCTGCTTCTTTTAAATAAGAATTTGATCCTTGCTTGACTTTTTCATCAACAATCTTTTTCTCAAGTTCATTAATCTCTTCATCAAGCAGAATAGCTTTCTCTGCCAAAGTTCTAAGACTTTCAAGCCTGCTAAGGCTAGACTCATAATCAGCAAAGTTAAGTTCAAGTTCAGCAGCTGTGAGTTCATCTTTTATCCTCTGCGCAGAAAGGTTTTTACTTTCCAAAACAGGGATAAATGGTTTTATTTCTTCATAATAAGCCAGGCCCTTATTCAAATCCATTGTTTCTTGTTTAATAATCTCTAGTTCCTTTAGTTTTCCTGTTTCCAAGGCCTCAGATAACAGACTCTTTAAGGTAGTTATTCTTGCCTTGCTTAGCCCTAACAAACCTATTTTTTCTTCAATTACTGAAACAGATTCATTAAGATAGTCATACTCTTTCCAAATAATATCGAGAAATTCTTTTTTTACCCTTGCCAGTATTTCTAATGACTCTTCATAGTTCTCTTTTTCCATCTCTCGTTCAACATAACCCAAATCCCATTCAAGCTTGGTGATACTCATATCACCTAGGCTGATGTTTCTCTCTCTAATATCAAGATAAAGCTGGTTGACAAACTTGAGCTCCTCTTTTATATTGAAAGCAGCATCTCTTAACTCATAAACAGAGGATACTATTTCCTTTGTCTTTTCATAGTTCTTGTTATTAAAGTGTATAAACCCTTCTGTAATTAAATCATCAATTCTGGTTGTGCCCATACCTGCAGCTATCATTTCCTCCTTTACCTGACTTAATTTCAGAAGCTCTGTTCTTAGTTCTTGTTCTTCTTTTGCTATAGAAAGATTTACTGCCAAGTTTAGTAATATTAAGGTTAGTAATATTTTAAGTAGTATTTTAAGGATATATATTGCTTTCACTCTTCACCTCTTTTTTTATTTTATTACTTCTTTTTCAACTCAATCCTTTTTTCAATATCTTGTATGATTTTATCAAAACCCAGTTTAAGCTTGTGAAAAGTCTGCTTATCAATTGTCTTGTGAACATAATATTTCCTGTGAAGTTCTTTCTTACTTTCATCAGCTTCTTGTCTTGTTTTTTCCAAGTCTTTAAGTCTGCGTCCACTAATTATTTTTAACCTCTTAATCTTTAATTCATGCTTTTTCTTCTCAATATCTGCTAGGCTGTTTCTGTGATGCTCCATTTCTTTTTTATAAAGTCTTGAAGGTAAGGCTTTCTTAACAAAATACTTATGTTGCGCTTCCTTTATTTTGTTATGCACCGCGCCATGGTGTTTTTCCAAGTTCTTGATTCTTTTTGTTACTGCCTTAAGATTTGTTGACGAATAAGCAAAGATTCCTATTATTATTAACATTATTAAAACACCTGTTATTTGTACCCAATACTTTCTTACCAACCCCCATTTATACGGTAGGGTTTGCTGGATCTCTTTTTCTTTGAGGCTGAGCAGAAACTCTGCTTGCTCTGCTCTGGTGTTCGCCAAGACAAAATCTTCTCTCTCAAAGGCCTCTTGCATAAGTTGGATTAACTCCTTTATTTCTGGGATATCTGTTTCTAGCTCAGCATAAGCCTTTTTAATAGAGGCTATTCTGTCATTTAAATCAAAAGCAAGCTCAGCATCTCTTAATGTTTGTTTACAAAGGTTATTTGCATCTGCATAATTCTTGATATTATAATTTCTTTTTGCATCATCTAATTTTTGGTTTAATTTTACAGTATTCAAGCCGATACTTTGTAATTCATCTATCTTTAGTTGGGTTTTTTCTACACATTCAAGTGCCTGCTTCTTGTCCTCTGTGATAACAATAATAATTATCTTCTTGCTGAACTCTTTCCACGCATTTCCTGCAAGAGTTTTTACATCAAGGATGGTCTCGTGTTTTCCACCTCCAAAGTATTCAGGCACATTAAGGAACAATGTAAATAACTGGGTATCATTTACTTTTAGTTTGTCAATAATACTAGGTTTTATGTTGTAATGTATTATTGGAAATCCACTAAGGATAATACTTAAATTTTCTAAATCATATTCACCAATATTTTTTAGAGTTCCAGTCAGGGTGTAATTGGTACCCCTTTCAATCTCTATTTCCTCCAAAATTCTAATGTCTAGTTTACTTATTTCTGCAGAAATAATACCTCCACCACCTCCACCCCCGCCTGGGGTGATGATGCCTGGAGTTTGTCCCCCACTACTGCTCACGCTCACGCTCTTGGAATCAGTACTGTTTTTTCCTTCTGAACAATTTATATCTATTCTAATGGTCTGTGTGCCTGTGCTTGCACTTGAACCAATATCAACATATCTTGTAAAGCTTACTTGTTGGCCAACTCCAAGAGATGAATAATTGGCTGTAAAATTAGTCTTAGCATTCCATCCTATTGGCAAGGTCCAGTGCGCATTAACATTATTTGCACTTTCATTACCTACATTTATGATAGTTGCTGTTAATTTCACTCTTTTTTGTCCTTGGATTACTGTGGAGTCGTATTCAGTGATATCAATATCAAGGTAGGGTCCTGATACATACGATATAAAAGTAAAGTTAGTTAGTAAGTAATCTGGTGTTGCACTAGGCTGGCTTGGATCGATTCTTATCCCTACTTCTTGTTCTGATTCAATACTCTGACCCGTGGCTGTCACGCTAATAGTGGCTGTGCTACCAGAATCCACATTAAATACCAGACTTCCTTTTGTGTTGTTAAAGTATAAGCTGGGCACTGTTGAAATTGTTTTTGAAATGTTAATAGTCAGGTTAATGTCTGCCGTGTTATTAATGGTTATATTGCCAACAGTCGTGTTGGTGTTAAGGAAAGATGATATTGTGTTAAAACTTGAAGGAGTTCGGTTCCAAGAGTACTCATATAAAACCCCTATTATATTTGCACTTGAATAAGCTGTATTGTTGGAACTGTCTTTTGCATAGATTCTAAAAGTCCAATTATTCTCAAAGTTGGGTGTAAAATTCCCTTTATATACTCCGCTTATATTCTGCATACTATTATTCAGATAAGCGCTTTCATTGCTCTCCTTATATTGAAGCAGTACTTGTACAATTCCTACTTCATCACTCACATTCACGCTTACATTTATCATTATACTTGGATCCATATCTGCTGTTGTGTTTGGCACATATGTTACTGCTCCTATGCTAGGTGATCTATTGTCAACTTCAAACTGGATAAGTTGGGATTTTATTGAGCTCATGTTTGTACTATTAGCATAGATCAATATCTTATGTGTTCCTTTTGAAACATTTGTAAGAGTTGTATTATATTTGTATCTGTCATACACTCTGAACAGCAAGTCAAGACTGTTGTTATTACTGTAATTACCATTTGCATATAAGCCGTCATTGCTTTTCTCCCAAGTATAAAAATTAGTTGCTGAACCATTTGGAGTCAGAAACAACCAGTAAGTTGTATTTATAGCAAGATTAATCGTGGTGTTAAGGGTTATATTTACAAAGGAGTAGTTTGCTGTAACAGAGGTGTTAGTAATACTACCCGTAGCAAGAATTGTATTTGAAGGACTGCCTCCACTGTCAGTTCTTACCTGTAGTTGAGAATTAGGAGTTCCTGAGTCGTTCCTTTTAATACTAATAGCCACTAACTCAATGCTCATATTTTCGGTTGGTATGAAAGACATTGAAAGATTGTCATATACATTATCAGCTTCTCCAATTGTAGCATTCTGGTCTGATTGGATAAAGCTTACTCTTAATTTGTCATTTGCATTTAAAGTTATGTTTGCTCCAGCATCTATAGAGTACCTTGCTTTATCTGTGTTATAACCAGAGTCAATTGTGAATCTGAGGTTTATGTCTCCATAAGGAAGCACCTGCCTGTTGCTAGGTGAAACAATAGTAATGTTAGTTGTAGAGTTTATTGTAAAATAAGTGGTTTCAGTATTGTTCATGTTATTAGAGCTATCATTTGCTATTATGGTCACATTGTAAAGGGTCACTTCAGTAATATTGGTGAAGTTTCCTGAATAAAGGTTTCCACTAATATGTCCGAGATTGATACTATGAGTATATGAATCCCATTCCACAAGAGTCTGTACAATACTAATATTTCTATCATCAGTAATATTAGCAGATATTGGTATAATTAAACCATAGTTCTGATTATAAGAAGTTCCTGGGCTTGGACTAACACCACTTACTTTTGGGTTCTCAGTATCTGGTCCTTGAATTACATAAAAAGTAACATCATCAGTGTCAGAAAAAGTAGTATCATAGTTATATCCACAAATCATGTTGGTACCGCCGTTATAAACTATTACTGCCCTAATTGTGTGGTTTCCTCCATTTTCATCCAGGACAAAGCTATATGATTTGTTTACCAAAGCACCAACAGAGCAAGTGTCATCTTGTATTACCCTGAAACTGGTTCCATTATGATACGAAATAGTTATTGTATCACCGTCACTGTCACAGTCAAACTCTACGGTTACATTTACTGTGTGGCCTCCTATAAAGTTGGTATCATTAAGGTCTGTTACGAATATGTTGTTAACAAATTCAAATCCATCATTAGTTCCATCTCTACAAGTGTCTATTGTGTTGTAGCATTCAACAGGATTGTTGTAACAGTAAGTTGCGTTATGACCAGAAAGCTCATACCCCAAATTACAATTAGCTCCACAGCTAAAAGGAGATGTTGTTGAGTAGTTACCTGTTAATGCATTTATCAGAGGAAAAAGAAGAGGTATTCCTAAAACTAAAATAATGATGTGATAACATATATTTTTGTTTAAAAACTTTTTATTTAACATTTGACTGATTAAGTAAAAACCTCTTCCTGTGGGTAAACAACTATTCCTTGATTTGAGATTATCTTAAATGGAACTATTTTTTTCTGATGAAGGGTTCCTCTTATTTTGAGGATTTCCAAGGCATTAAGTCTTACATTCTTTTTTCTAATGTTGTAGAAAACAAAAACAGCATCTGCTAGGAATTCCTCAATACCACTCCTGCTATACCTAGATGTTTCTTGTTCTATTTCTGTTATAAGAAAAGAGGTTGCTCCTATACTCTTAAAAAGAGTGAATAACTGCTCAATATAAATCCTGTAACCTTCTTCTCTGCCAATAAAAGCAGCAGCGACTGATGATAATGAGTCAAGAACAATCCTGTCAGGCTTAAAATCCTTTGGAATGACTCCTTCTATTTCATCGAGTTCAATTGTGAGCTCGCCACTAGCCTTGGCCAGCAGTGCCTCGACAGACCTGCTTAGGTCAAAGGGCCGCATCTTTTTTATTATCAATGAGCCTTCTTTTTCAAGCTGGATAGGATCCCAGCCATAACTCTTCATGTGCTGCTTAAGCTTTAATGGGGCTTCTTCAAAGGTTAAGTATAGGCATTTTTCTCCTTTTTCAGTTGCTTCTTTTATTATTTGTAAACAAAAGGTTGTCTTGCCAGTTCCTGGGCCTCCGCTTATGAGTACAGAACTTCCTTTTGGGATGCCCTCAGTTATTAGTTGGTCAAAGCCAGGCACTCCAATTCTGATTCGTTCTACCTCAGGTATTTCTTCTTCTCTTAACTCTGACTCTGGGTTCTCAAGTTCTTGCTTGGTCAAGAAGTAATCAATTATCTGGACAGTCTCTTCTCTGGTTTTCTTTTTTCTTACAAGGTCTGCAAGTTCCTGATTTTTTAAAGAGTGTCTTATCCAACTCTCAAAATCATTCTTTTCTTCATTAACATAACGAGTAAAAATTTCATCAGACGTTTTGCTAAGAAAATCCCTTAATTCCCAGAGATTGCTTATCTTATTCTCATCTTTTGTGATGAACACATTCTCTTCTTTATCTTTTGCATCCTCTCCCATTTTTCACACCTCTTTTCATCTTATCTCCTTGATTTCTATCTATTTAAATATTGTTATCAAATTATCAACAGTTTAAATTTAGGATAAAATCATAACTTTCTGGATAATTTCCATTTTTGAGTTTATTGTTATTTTTATAATTCTTAACAACTGGTATTTTAATTATTATTCTTTTAATCATCATTTTATCTCAGTGTAAAACACCACACTTGAACCTGGAGCATTATAATTCCTTAGCAGAGCAGGCACTTTTATCTCAAAATCATACACTCCTTGGCTTCCTTGCTTGCTCTTGTTAATCTCTGTTATAAACAACAAGTCCTGGGTTCCATTATACTGATTATTTCCATCCCCTTTATCCCAAAGTATGCCTGTCTGGAAACTACGCGTAGTTGTGCTATTGACTATTGGAACATTGTTTATGGTCATGGTAAATACTTTGTAACTCTTGGTTGCTCTTGGATTTCCATTCAAAGTATAGGTGTAATTAATTGAATCAGAATAATTGGTTGAGCCAAAAGCAGCGTCTATCTCTTCAAAGTCATTGCCTACTGAGTTGTTGCCTGTGTCCCTGCTTATGGCCTGCAGATTTGTAAAGTCAGGATTAGCCTCTATATCAGTTACAAATATATTGCTACCAGTTGCATTACTAACATTCCATTGAAACAAGGATATATTTATACTCTGCTTTTCCATATCTATTACTTCTGTGGTATTTCCTGCATATACATGATATAGGCTTACACTAAAAGAATTATTTGCCTTGTTATTACTCTCATTCTCCTCTATAATACTTCCATTGGTTGCTAAGGGCGGGTCAACAACTACAAAGATATTATTGCCTCCTATGCTTGTGTTATAAGTAATATTAAGAGTGAAATTCTCTCCATTAACAAGAGTGCTTATTGTTTGGTTACCATTAATCTGGGTTCCTCCCAGGTCAGGGTCTCCTTGCCAGAACTGCACAGTTACATTATAAGCAGGGCTTCCTCCGTTGTTGTATATATTTGCAAATATGGTGATATTCTTGCCTTCTTCTGGCGAGGTGTCATTAAAGGATATATTTCCGCTTGTTATTATAAGGTCAGGCGCTAGTACTGTGAAGTTCCAGGTTGGGCTTGTGTTTCTGTTGCCAGCAAGATCTATACAAGTCACATTCCAATAGTAGAGTCCTGACTCAAACCCTGACTTATTCACAGTTTGCATTGTACTGTTTGTGGCATTGATGTTGTACTCATACATCCCATTACTAATGGTCAAGTTACACATCAAGTAGCTTGCCATGTTATCTGTTGCTGTGAAGTTGAACTGCACAATTGTTGTGTTGAAACTCTCTCCAGGGATTGGAATTGTTAGGTTGATGCTTGGTCTCTCAGTATCAACATAGATTATTATGCTTGTGCTATTAGCAGAGTTACCTACTTCGTCGGTTGCCTGGAGTACTATTCTAAAGCTTGCATTGTCATTTAAGTCTTGGAGGTTGGCACTGCTTGGGGTATTATTACCAATAGTACCACTAGCATTTGCGCTTCCATTCACATAGAAAGTATAATTAATTGGATTTGCAAAGTTATCTGTTATTATGAAGTCTATAGATGGATTGGTTGTGTTAAACCATGAATAATTAGCAGTTGTTATGTTTGGGTAAGGAGGATAAAGATCTATGGTTATATTCCAGGTCTCAGAATCACCTTGAACTTTGAATGATGTATTATCATAACACCTTACGCTCCAGTTATAGAAACCATCAAGGTTGTTGACTGTGAAGTTGTTTATGTTGTTGTTTATTATTTGGCTTCCTGGTTTGGTGGTGTTGATTGCTCCGTTTAATATGAGTGAGCAGTTAAAGATGCCTGTTTCATCGCTCACGTTGAAGTAGAAGGTTTGGTTGGGGTTGTTGGTTACATTCCCATTAGGAGGAAAGGTTAAGTTTACTATTGGAGCATTGAATATATTAAAGCTTCTTGTTTCACTATAATTCCTGTTACTTGCATTGTCCCAGCAAGTAACATTCCAGTAATGGGTTCCTTCACTCAAGCCATTTACTAGGGTTGCTGTTTCTTCTCCATTATTAGCTTCAAACCTGGTTCTATTAACCTGACCATCAAGAGTCAGATTACACGTCAAGGAGGGATCCATGTTGTCTGTTGCTGTGAAGTTAAGATAAACACTATTGGTTGTAAAGTTAGCTCCATCCACAGGATAGGTTAGGTTTATTACTGGTGCTTTTGTATCAACATAGATTATTATTGAGTAATTCTGAGAGTTATTTGCATTATCTGTTGCTTGTATGGTTATGGTGTAGTTAGCGTCAGCTAAAGGCCCTATGGTTTCATTGGTTGTGGTCGCATTTGATATGTTACTGGCTTTCTGAAAGGTTCCATTTACATATAATGAGTAGTTGATATTACTATCTACCTGGTCTGTTATATTGAAATATATATTTGGGTTGCTGGTGTTAAACCAGGTTAGGTTCTGGGTTTCAAAGTTAACCACAGGCGCCAGAGAATCAATTATGAGCACAAGGATGCTTGAGTTCTTATCTCTACCAAGCTCATCTGTGGCTTGAACAGTAATGTTATGATAACCATCACTGAGCACGCTTAGGTTTATGGCTACGCTCACATTATCTGTTGAGCTTCCTGTTTGACCATTAGGGATTCCATCAACATAGATGGTATAATTTATGGTTCCTCCTGTAAAGTCTTGCATTGTAAAGTTAATCTCTGGCGTTGTATCATTGGTCATTGTTTGGTTTGGAGGAGAATTAAAGAATACTCTTAGAATACTGATGTTTCTGGTAGCATTATTATTACTCTCATTTAACTCATCAAGAACATCATTTGGGTCTATAACAATCCAGATTGTGTGCAAGCCTAAGCTTATGTTCCAGGTTGCATTAACCCATCTGCTAGTGTTGCCGGGGATATCTCTTGTTCTATTAGCTATCCATACTCCTCCACTGCCTGGCTCTCCATCCCAAAATTGTATTAAAGTATCATTTGCATCTGCTCCGCCAAGATTATAAATTGTAGCATTTATTAGTATAGTATCATTTTCATCAGGATTTGTGTTGTTAAAGGTGATATTACCAGTATTGATGGTAAGATCAGGCCTTGTAATAGTAAAGTTTCTGGTTTCACTGCTCTGGTTATTCCACAGATCATCAAAACAAGTTACATTCCAGTAATGGTCCCCCCAAGGAAGCCCGTTTATTGTTGTAATAAACTTTGAACCACTTAGATTAGTAACAGTGGCTACTGTTCCATTAGTGTCAAGGGTTAGATTACATGTTATGTTGGTGTTGTTAAAGTCTGTTGCTGTCCAGTTAAAGGTTATATCATCATAACCAAAGATTTGTTCTGGCTCTGGGAAGTACAAAGTGATGTTAGGTCCTGTTAAATCTACATAAAAGGTTTTAACACTGGTATTCGTACCTATATTTCCATTTGGGTCTGTACAATTAACAGTCCAGTTATATGTGCCATCATTCAGATTATGCACTGTTATGTTGTTCTGTGCTCCTTCTGTCACATTATCCAGAGTCTCGTTAGCCTGTCCATTAAGAATCAAGGTACAGTTGCTGATGTTTCCTGAATTGTCTGTGGGAGTAAAGTAAAAGTTAATACTTGTATTATCGGTTCTGTAATTCTGAGGAGGATTTCCAAGCGCTATTGTTGGAGGTGACTCTACAGTAAAGTTCCTGGTCTCTGAATAGTTCTTGTTCTCTGCAGTGTCCCAGCAAGTTACATTCCAGAGATAAAACCCGTCTTTCAGATTATTAATAGTGGTGTTGTAGTAAGAGTTATTGCTTAGCGGGATGTTGCTCTCATTAACACTTCCATTAAGAGTTAAGTTGCAGTATATATCAAGGTCAAGGTTGTCTGTTACTGAGAAATTAAATACTACATCCTCTGTGGTGAGCAGGGCTCCGGGAACTGGTAAGAGTAAGGTAAGACCGGGCGGTGTTCTATCTATTGTGAAGTTCCATTCAGGAGGTGCATAAACATTATTATCTTGGTCTCTACAGTAAACAGTCCAGTTATAGTATCCCTCTGCTAGGCCATTAAGGACAAATGAATTGTTTTGATTAGTGTTTATACTGTCATCATTTGTATAATAGCTTCCGTTCAGATGCAGGGAACAGTTGGGTATTACATAATCATCCTGAGGCCAGTAAGTAAGAGTTACAATGGTCTCATTAGTGAAGTTGCCAGTTGCTGGTTTTATCAGGGTTACGTTTGGCGGCGCTATTATTGTGAAGTTCCATGTCTCACTAACATTGTAGTTCCCTGCAATATCATAGCAGGTGACATACCATGAGTAGTTTCCGTCTGGAAAGGTTTTGTTAAAGAGTCTTGGAGTGCTATTTGTTGCATTAAGGTTGGTTCCTTCAGGCACACCACTAACAGTCACATTACATATTGTATAATTTGAAAAGCTGTCTGTTGCTGTAAAGTTAAATACAACCCTGTTTCTTGTTACTGTAGTGTTATCACCTGGGTCGTTAAGCTGTATGTTTGGCTCTGTAAAGTCTAGATAGAAGTCACGTGTGGTTCCCCATCCTTCTAAGTCGTCAGCATCTATGCATCTGACTGTCCAGTTATGCTTTCCTTCCCAGCTGGATGTGAAGTTCACCCAGATATAATTATAAGTGTCAAGGGTGATACTTGAGTTGGTTGCATTCTCCACTCCATCTATGAATAAGGTACAATTGGTTATGTTGGTATTTGCACTGGGTATGTACTCAAATAATAGGTCATCATAGTTAAAGTGTTCATTAGGGTCAGGATAGGTTAGGTTAACACTTGGGGGGACACTTACATTGAACCATCTGGTTGCGCTTGCATTATAGTTGTTTGCATCATCATAGCAGATAACACTCCAGTTATACCTGCCATTGGTGAAATTCAGACTTACAATTGTATAGTTGCCTGCATCTGATAGCACTGTCTGATTATAACTTTCTTGTATGTATAAGTCGCAGTCTAGTTGGTTGTCAAGGGTATCATTTGCTGTCCAGTTAAAGTCAACCTGAGCGCTGGGTATCAGTTCATCAGGGTCTGGAGAGTTAAGCACTAGGGTTGGGTTTGTGGTGTCAACTGTGAAGTTTCTTATTGTTGAAATTTGATAATTATTATATGTTCCATTATCATAGCAGCCTATGTACCAGGTGTGGTTTCCTTCTGGAATGTTCTTTATTGTGAAATTATTAAGCACTCCATTATTAATCGAGGTGTTGGTCGCGTTTGGACTGCCATCAAGATAGATAGTACAGTTAATAAATCCGTCATTATCACTTGGAGTGTAGGTGAAAGTAATGTTTTCATTGTTAATACTCCAGGGACCTGGTACTCCTAGGTTTACTATTGGAGTTTCATTAATAGTAAAATTTCTTATTTCACTATTATTTATGCGTCCGGCATAGTCAGTACAAGTAACATTCCAATCGTGTAGCCCATCTGCTATGTTATTTATGTTTACCAGCTCTGGTGTTGCATTGTTTGCTGTGTCATTACTCTCAGAATTACTGTCAATAAATAACTCGCAGCTCAGGGTTAGGGCCATGTTATCTGTGGATGTATAATTAAACTGCACATCACCGCTTGTCAAGGTCTGGTCAGGATTTGGATAGTTTAGGAAAGTTTTTGGGTTTGTTAGATCTACTGTGAAGTTTCTCCAGGCTGCCATGTCACTAAGATTACCTGTATCTAGGCAAGACACTGTCCAGTTATGCAGGCCTTCTGCAAGGTTGCTCACAGTGAAATTGTTAATCTGATTGTTGCGAGGTATCAACTATAGTGAAGTTTCTGGTCACGCTCCAGTTCCAGTTGCCTGCTTGGTCAGAGCAGTTCACATACCAGGTATGATTTCCAATAGGGAAATTAGTGACTGTCCAGTTAGTTGGGACTCCTTCTGGAGATTGGATTCCGGACTGATTAAGAGCACCATTTACATATAAATCACATGTTAGGTTAATATTATTATAATTATCATTTGCTGTCCAGTTAAAGTTAACAGTCTCATAAGCAACCACATCCCATTGCCCTGGATAGTTAAGATTAATCCAGGGATAGGCTTGGTCTACGTACAAAGTTCTTTGAGGTGTGGCTCTTCCTGTGTTGTTCCACACATCTGTACAGTTAACAGTCCAGTTATAAATCCCTGTGGTAAAGCCACTTATGGTGAAGTTGTTGACAGCATTATTAGTTATTTCGCTTGAATTCTTGGTATCATTTACTGTTCCGTTAAGGATGAACTGACAGTTCTTTATGTCCGAGGGGTCAGATACATTGAAGTAGAATATTATGGTGCTGTTCTTAGTATAGTTGTTGTCTGAGGGAGTTAAAATATTTATTTCCGGTGGCTCTGTATCTATTACCATTATCTTCTTATAATCAGTGCTGCTAGCACTTGAGTACTTTGACTCTGCATAGCACCTTACATAATTTGTTGAGGGTTGGTCTCCTTTAATAATAAAGGTTGTATTGGTGCTTGTCTGGTTAATATTTCCTATGTTATGAGGATTAGTTTCACTACCATTAAGCACAAGGTTGCCTGTTGAGCTTATGTTGGTCCAGGATATGCTGGACGGACTGGTTGAGTTGTACTGAGCCCACACACTTACATTCAGGCAAGTTCCTCCGACGCAGGTGATGTTACAAGTATGATTATAAGTCTGGTTCTGGCTTATATTGAGGTCCACACCAGGAGCAATCAAGTTTGCTTCTAGATGTCCTAGGCTAATAAAGTTTTCAATATTAACATATGAGTTAACATGGTCAAAAAGATGTGTTACAGCTCTGTTCTGAGTTGGATGTGAATTATAAACATAGATTTTAAGTTCTAGCCTGTCTGTCCCTAGTAATTTATGGTCAGAAGAGGTAATGCAGGTTTCTTCTGTGATAACAGCTACTTGGGAACCGCCTGAAGAGTTGTCTCCAAAACTACATATCTGAGTTTGAGAACCATTAGCATGTTGTGAATAAAGATACCAGGTTACATAACCATTATTTTGAGCTGCTGCAAAAGCTGCTCTGAACGTGACTGTTGAGCCACTGCCAATATATGCTCCGTCTCCACCTATATATGGTGAGAAAGCACTTACAAGAGTTATTGTTGATGAACCAGGAATACTATAATAAGCTTGGTTCTGGACTCCATCTGTTTGATTTGCAAGGGATATATCTGCTGTTGTTCCTGAATAATTAGCAGTTCCTGTCTCATACCACCTATCTTTCCATATCATTCTTGGAGCACTAACATTTATGGTTCTGTTCTCTGATTTCCCAAGATTGTTTGCTAAATCATAACACCACACTGCCCATGCGTGCTCCCCGTTATCAAGTGAAGCTGCAAAGTTCTGGCTTGTATCTCTTGTTACACTAGTATCTGTCTGGTCTATTGCTCCATCTATTATTAATGAACAGTTTTTTATGTTGTTTGTATCAGAGACATTGTAGTAGAAAGTTACAATACTCTTATCAGTATAATTGCCGTCTTCTGGTTTTTCAAGATTAACAGTTGGATCTGCTGTGTCTATTGTAAATGTATAATTATTTGGTGCCCACACAGAGTTGTTATCGCTATCATAACAAAGCACATTCCACTTGTAATTGCCATCGCTTCCAAAGCTAAGATTAAAGTAGTTTGATTGATTGTTATCTGGAGAGCTATCTGTGCTCTCATTTATAAAGCTCCCTGTTCTGTTAGTATACAAAGTACAATTGGTAAGATTGACCGTGCTTACAGGGGTATAGTTGAATGTAATGTTATTATAATTTATGTAATCCCCGTCAGGCCAGTTAAGAGTGATTGATAGATTTCCTGGTTCTGTATAATTCCATGTATAACTCATGTTTATTAAGCTTATATTTGTGGTTAGAGTTTTCTGTGATGCTCCAGGAGGGTCAAAAGCTACTGTGCTGCTTAAATAGACATACCAGGTACAGTTATCAGCCCAGTTATCACAAGTTAATTCAGTAAAAGAAGCGCTTCCTGATGTGTGTAAGGAATTATTAATCCAAGTTGTTGTAATCGAACCTTGCGATGTTGAAGAGCCTACAGTAGCTTCATTTCCATTTCCATAGGTCTGGTCTCTGTCAAATCTACCTCTATGGCTAGCACTTGTAACATCATTCACACCCCCTCCAGTGATACTTATGCTTACTCCATAGCTCATGTTAATCAAATATCCTGTTTGTGCACCAGCAGGCACATCAATTGTTACTGGACAAGAAACATTACATGAGGCTCTTCCCATTTCTCTTGGGGGGTTTGTATCTGTGTCTTGACAACTGCATGTAACATCTGTCCTGGTCTCTGTGAATAAGGGGTCTTCTGGTGTTAGTATGAACGTATAGTTCTGTCCTGGGATTATGGTCATTACTTTTTCCCATGTTCCATAACAAGTCTGGGTTTCAAAATTATACTCCTTGCATTTCCAGAGCTCTGTTCCTGTTGCTGTCTGGGTTACTGTGGCATTGGTGAAGTTCATGCCTGTAGGGTCAATTGCATACGATTTTACGGGTATTTTTCCACGAATTGAGTTTTTTAGTGGATGTACTTTTTCTAGGCCAAGATTTATATTCCCACCTCTTAGTCCTTTTATCTCTATCTTTTCAATAGTATTATCTGTGGGAGAAATCTCTACGCTTTCTACAAATCGTGGGATGTCAAAAGTGGTTAATGTGCTGACGGTTGTAACTTGCATGTTGGGTTTATCAAAGAAGGACAGGATTGCATCTTTGATTCTTCCTGTGCTATCCTTTATGCTTACAGATTTATTTGTTTCTTTTAGTTCTTCTATTTCCCTTAATTCTTCTATTGTACCTAGTTCTTCTATTATATCTTTTACTTTTTCCTTTAAGTTTTTAGTTTGCTCTATATCTTCTTCTCCAATAACCTTAAACTCATATCTCTCGATTTCATTGTTATTCTTGTCTTTTAGAACAAGATAATGGGTTCCTAGATCTATTGGCACAAACTTGATGTGGGTAATGTCTTCCATGTATCTATGAATAAATTCTTTGTACTCATAGTAGAGCTTATAGTTTTCAGAGTCAGGGACATTGACAACTACTGTTACAGTTTCTCCTTTTACATATTCTTGTTTGTCTGTTATGATAATGTTGGACGTGCTGGGTTTACTGGTTTCTTTTGTTTGTGCAACCATGAAGCTTAGAGAGTCTGCTATCTCTTGACTTGCTTTGCTGATTAGTTCAACAGTGTGCTCTCCTGGTTCTTTGGGGTAAAAGTCTATATTATTTTGTAGTTCTCCGCTGTATTTGTATAGGTTATTTTCTGAGTTAATACTGAGTTCATATGCATCAAGAGGGTCCGCTGTTATTATCAGGGTTACTTTTTCTCCTATTTCATAGGCTGATTTTTCAATTGAGAGATAGAGGAGTTTGGGGGGTGTTTGGTTTTGACTAAGGGCTAAGGTTAGACCTGTTAGAACTAGCACTAATACTACTAACAAAACCATGCTTCTCTTTATTTTGTTGTTGGAGTCAGGTTTCATGGTACTAGCTTTGAATACCTTAGTTTTAGTTCGTCCTCTATCTCTCTGATATAATCATAATATCTTTCATAACCATACAGAATGATGTGTTTTTCTTGTAGTTCCTTGTTTTTCAAGAGTTCTTTTAGAAAGTCTTCTTTAATGTATATCTCTGTTTTGTATCCTCTCATCACATCTTTTACTATGGCTTTTTCAAACTGTTCTTGGTCACCTTTGCTTTCAAGTACAAATAGGATTCTTTCTTTGCTTTTTAACACTACTTGGAGGTTTAATATTCTTCTTGCTTTATTGATATATTCCAGTATATTTGGTAGCTGCGGATTTAATTCGAGCTCAGTCTTTTTTTTCCTTATCTCATTAAGTATAAGTAAATAGATGGTTTCATCATTCTCAAGATTTAGTGAGCACAAATAGGATCTTCCGATTATTGTTTTTTTGAAAATATTGTGTTTTATTAGTAAGGTCACTTTTTTATTGATATATGGATATTTTTTTCCTAGCTTATGAGCTATCTGGTTTATGCTGTAGAGAGAACTAATATCTTTGGAGTACAGGCTAATTATTTCTTGCTCTAATTCGTTGCCAATCACTATAAAAACCCTTAACCCTCACTACTTATAATATCTATTATATCTTTTTAGATATAATAATATAATCTTTTTAGAAGAGATTATTTATAAATTTTTCGATTTATGTTTATATTATATCTTTTAGAATATAATGTGGTGGTGTGTTTGATTGTTTTTAATGGACATTGATCTTTTTAAGAGAAATGTTCTTGCCATGTAGTACTCTTGGTATTTTCTTACACCTCGGGCATTCAAACAAAGTGAAATCATGTTCTCGAAACATTATTTTTGGTGCTCCTTTATACCCACACCTGCACTTAACCCTTGCTTTGACAGGTTTGATAATAACCTTAAAATTAACTATTCTCTTCATTAAGGCGCCTAATCTTTTAGCTGATATAGGAGCTAGTTGTCCAACCTCTATGGTAGCTGATTTAACATCTTTGTCCTTGGCTTTCTTTACTATTTGCTTAAGAATATCTTTTATTATTTTTGTTTCATGCATTTTCAGCCCTTTTTGAATTTTTAGTGTTATTTTCTTATTCTTTTGTTTCCTTGGGTTCTTGCTTTTTTTCTTGTTTGGTTCCGTAGGAACCCTCAGAAATCTTTGATTTCTGTTGTACTTCTTTTTTATCATCCTTTTTTTCTTCTTTAGGTTCAGCTTCCTCTTCATCACTAAGCCTTTTAGTTATTATCCTTCTTCTTTTTAACACATCCCTTAGACCTGTTTTTTCTTTTTTTACTTGCTTATCTTGAGCCACCCCATCTGCTTTTCCTGAAGCTTCAGATTTTACCTCTTGTTTTCTTTCTATGCTTTTTTCTTCTGGTTTACTTGTTTGCTTTGCATCAGGTTTTGATTCAGGCTTTGTTGCTTCTTCTTTTTTTGCTTCACCACCACTTGCCTTTTCAAGGTATTTCTTTTCTTCTTCAGGCAGTCTGTCAACTCTTACACTGCCCTCATCAAGCACAATGCCATGCCTTCTTTTTAGTTGCTCCTTCATTTTCTTCAAGGTTTCTTTTAATTCTAGTTTCATGTGTCTTGAACGTTCATCCAACAACTTTAATATATTTCCTGTGTGCTTCTCAAACTCTGTGAACTTATCCATTAAGCTACCAAACTCCTTTTTTTCTGCTTTATTGCTTAGCTTGAGCTTCATCTTATCAAAGTCTCCTTGTATTGCATGGAAAGTCTTATCAAGGTCTTCAACTATTTTCTCGAACTTTTCAAACTCTGCAAACTTCTTTTCTAAATCAAGGAAAATGGATTCTGCCTTATCAGCATGTCTCTCAATAGTAGCCTCTACTTTCTTTATTTCAAGGATTTCCTGCTTGACCTCCTCATTCAATTTAGCTACTTGTTCTATACCCTTGTAAAAGTTCATCTGTTGCCTCATCTTTTTCAACTCATCCATAATATCCCGCATTATGGCCTCATTGCTCTCAATATTGGCTTTAAGGGCTTCTGCTTTACCTTCCTGCTTTCTTATTTCTATCATGAGCTTTTCAGGATGCACACTCTCGACTAAATCTATGGCTTTGGTAGCACTCACCTCTATCTTGGACATGGTCTTATTACTGTCCATTATCATGCCTCTTAACTCTCCCATCTGCTCGCTTATCCTTGAGAATCTCTCAGAATTAGCCTTTCTAATCTCATTATAGGATTCTAACTGAGCATGTATTTTAGTTATCTCCATGTCAAGCTTAGGGTTGCCTGAGTTAAAGGTTTCATCTTTTTTTCCCTGATCAGCTGTTGCTGCTTCTGCCTCTGCCTGGGCTATACCCTCAGCTATTATCTCATCCCTGCTCTTCTTTTTGGCTCCAAATAAACCCAATTAAACACACCTCTTTTTTGTACTTGTTTTACTATTACTATTTTGCTATACAATCATTAAAATTTAAAACCTAACTTGCTTCTTCCTCAATATTCGCAGCCCTCCCTGTTTCCTTTGCAACTTCCTTTCTGAGCTTAATTTCAATCTCTTTTTTAATATTTAACTCTTCTTGTTTTAGGGCTTCTTCTAATTCTAATTCAGTATTCTTTAAAATGTTTTCTACTACTTTATAATCTTTTTCCTCATGGGTTACTTCTGCCATCTTAATCTTTGCATTAACATTTCTGAGCATCAGGGCTGCTATAAAAGGGTCTTTACCCTCTTTTCTTGCTTCGCTAATCCTGCTCCTTATTTCCTCAAGTTTTTCTTTCAGAGCACCTATTTTTGCCTGCTGCATTTCTTCTTCTTCATCAGGCACTAGTTTCTTTTTTTCCTCAAGCCTTTTTAGTTTTTCATCATAATCATCATCTATTTTTTTGTTTGTTTCTGTTACTTGTTCTACAAGCTCTTTTTTTACATCTAACTCTTCTTCTTTTTCTTCTTTCTTTTTATTCTCTAGTTTAGGTTGAGCTTCAGGCATTCTCCAACGCCTCTAACAACTTGTTCTTATTCTTAATATCGCCTATTTTTTCTGCTAGTTCCCTGTTATGCAAAGCATCTCTTATCCAAGTAGCAAAATGATTATAATCATCACCAACATAGTGCTTGAAAGTAGCATCATCCATGTGTCTTAATTTTTCTTTTAGCTCATCAACATTTTTTATTTCTTCTCCATTTTCCAGTTTAAAGGTATGCACGATTTCTGGTTCTTCTTCTACACTTGCCTCTATCCCTATAGATGGTTTTTCATCTTTTTTTACTTTTTTCTCAAGATCAGGCTTTTCTTCTGTTGTGTCACCAACTGCGCTTGGTTCCTTTTCAACTTCTTTATCTTCTTGTTTAACTTCAGCTTCTTCTTTTTTAAGCTCTTGTTCAGGTTTTGCTTCTTGTTTGGTTCCGGAGGAACCCTCAGAAATCTCTGATTTCTGTTGTTTTTCTTCTTCCCTACCTCCCTCTTTTTTCTTTGCTTCCCCAGGCTCTTTTGATAATTCTTCAACAGCCTTGGCCTCTTTTATTTTCTTAGCTTTCTCCTTGTCTAGTTTTGGGAGTGGTTTATTATCTCTTCTTAGGTCAAGCAAGTCTAGTATCTCTTGCTTTGCAGTTGCAAGTTCCAGGTGTTGGGCAAGTTCTTTATCACTCACAGCATCCCTCACCCATTTGGCAAAGTCATTTTTTTGTAGGTTTACATGCTTCTCAAAGTCATCGTCTTTCATTGCAGCTATCTCATCATAAAGACTTGCCATGTTTATTACTAACATACCATTGACCAGCTTCAGGATTTTGTCAGGGCTAACATCTTTTTTGAAAAGATCAGAGCCTTCTACTTTTTTCTCCTCTCCTTCTCCTTTCATAGCAGCCTCTTTTTTAGCTTCTGCTTCTGCTTTTTCTCTCTCTGCCCTTGCTTTTTTAAAAGCCTCCTGAAGCTCTTCTTCTGAAACCAGTTTTTTCACTAGTTTCTTGGGTTGCTTACCCAGCTTGTCCCAGTGCTTTTTAATTCTTGGTACCAAGCCATCCAGATATATCTGCACCATGTTGAAGTTGCCTGTTTTTACCTTGTCAGTTGCTAGCTTTAATTCAAGTTTAAGGTCAAACACATCAATTTTTTCTTTTTCTAGCTGTTCTAGCTCAAACTGCAGCTGGTCTATCCTCTCATTATACTCATTATACTTCTCAATCTCCTCATCACTAAGCCTTTGCACACTGTGCTTTAAGGGTCTGAAAGCTACGAAGTAAGGTTTACCTCGGTTATAGTGAGGGTTTTCTACCATTCCACTACCTACTGTTGCTTTAACCAAAGACCTAAGCACATCTTCACCATACTTTACTCTTATTCTCTCAAGATCTCCTTCATCCCTGGTTCTCATCTGGATTTCTGTGTTAATGTTAGCCTTGATAGTTCCTACAAAGTCGCTCAATACTTGTGATATAAGAAGCATTCCAAGCCCCCATTTTCTAAACTCCCTGCATCCTCTTTCTATCTGCAAGAAGCCTTCTCCACTTCCACCAAACTTGGGTAGGAGTCTGTGGACCTCATCATATACAAACACCACTTTGAGGGGTATGCTTTCTGGAAAGTTGGCTCTAAAGATTTGCCTGATGCTATTGGATACAAAGATGTCCATTTCTCTAGGCTCTAGCTTGTGGCAGGCAAATACTTGTATTTCTCCTGGCTTGACATACTTCTTGATATCAATAACCTCTCTTGGGTTGTTTACCTGTCTAATGTTTCCATTGTAAGCTTTGGCATCTGTTGGCTTCATCCCAAACATAGGGTATAATGAGAACATTGTTTTATCTGTACATTTCCTTAGCATTCCTGTCCATTGAGCTGTGGGATCAAACACTATTACAGCTACTCCTCTTTCAAGCATTTCCTCAATAATTACCTGTGCTGATACTGATTTTCCACTACCTGTGCTTCCTGCATCTATTGTGTGAGTTTTAAAGGCTTCCATATTAAAGTAGGTTTTGTGATCTGTCTCTGCTATTTTTCCCACCAATATACTCCTGGGGCCTGGCTTTGGAAGCTCGCTAAGTTCTACTTTTAGATGGAATTTTTTCTTGGCCTCAATCCTTCTTTTTATCTGCCAGTATGCCAGGATTCCTAGAGCAACCAGGATTAGGAAGATTAAGAGATGCCACACCTTTATTGGTCCTACAATACCTATAAGATACCAAGGAGTGCTTACCTTAAACATAACACTGGTTCCTGCACTTAAACCTAGATAATTAGCTGTTACTCTGAGGATGTAATCCCCTGTTTTTGTATCTCTTGGGATTATAGCGTTTTTGAGTAAGGAGAATGATGTTCTTAGGAACACATTAGTTTCATAAGCCCAGATTGTTTCTTTTCCCTCTAAGTCCTGGATAGTATAAAAGAGATTGACAGGGTATTGAATGTCTGTTAACAGGTTCCTTAAATCTGTCTTGAACTTTAACAACTCGCCAGGATAGACCACATTTCTGTTTAGCTCTAAGTCTATGAGCAAGGCTTGTACTGGTAGCTTGTCTTTTGGAAGCACCTCTATTGTTATAGGGATAGTTGCGTTTATCTCTCCTGTCATGAGGAGGCTACCATTGTATATCCCTGGTTCTCCCACTCCAAAGATTGTAAGAGTTAGATAATCATCTGCTCGCGGAGGTAAAAGCATGGTTTCTTTGTCCAATTTGATTAGTTGACTAACATTGCCTTCTATACTAAAGAAGATGTTTGCTGGTCTTTCCTTAAAACTATAAAGGGTTACTTTTTCTTGCAAGAAGTTGCCTAATCTTAATTTTCTATTAATCTCCGAGACTGAGATAATAAAGTCTGTGCCTTCTATCTTTTTTGGTCTCTGAACAACAGGCGGCACATTGTATTCTCCTGACTTGGTTCTGGTTCCTGCTTCATCCACTCCTTCTTGATCACTAATGCCAGGTGCATCTATTCCTGGACCTATACCTGTGAGTGGAGGGTATGGTGGTTGTTTTGCTACCATCACAATATTATGCACAGTACCATTACCTCTTATAACAGTCACATTACTTCGATATATTTCATAGCCTGTTTTGTAAGCAAAGATTGACCAGTTTCCTTCATCTGTTGTTAAGTTGTATGCACCTGTGATATTGTCACTATAAGTTGTATCCCCAGCCACCTCTACTATTACCTGTCCTAATGGGTTGCCCGAGGTGTCTGTTACATTTCCATACACATATCCTTGGAAAGGAGCCACGCCTAGGCCAGCTGGACAGGTGTCTGTTGGGTCTGACCACACATAGTAGTCCTGCCACTCACTGTTCTGTATGGGTAATAGCAATTGGTAGTTGAAGCGCTCTCCTGAAAAACCATTTACAGGGGTCAATGGTATTTTTGTCACAAACACAAGATCATCATCTGAATCCTTAAGGATGCCTGTTACAAAGGTTGTTATGTTAGTGCCATTCCAAACAAGAGTATAAGTGGCAGGGGTGGTTATCTGCACACCACCAACCTCAAAGGTAGCAGTAGTTGTGAAGGTATTGGTGGCTGAGTAAAAGCTAGTCGCACTGATATTCATATAAGCATCAACCTCTGCTGCTGTAGCTGCTTGTAATGAACTAAAGTCTATGTCTGACTCTGGCACCATGCTTGCGTATAGTTCATGCTCTATGCCTGGCTCAAAGCAATCAAATAAGAGGTGTTGTTCATTATCATCTTCTGTAAGCGTGGCATTGCCTGTTAGGTTGAAATGCCATTCCTGGGTCCATCCAACCCCCCATGCTGTTCCATAAAGAGCAGACCAGTGGCCTACATCAAAGTGTATCTCTAAGTCTATCTCTGTGATTGCTCCTGCTTCTGCTGCATGATAAGCAGCATAGCCTAAGAACTGGCCTACTACAATTAAGCCTTTTATAGCAAGGAATAGGAGTATAAGTATTAGAACAGTGAATACGATTTCCTTGGTTCTTGTTTTCACAACCATTTTAACCTTTTTCCGCTTCGCTCAAAACGTTAACGAAAACGAGGCGACTCCTAGTCTTCGACCGGAGTACCCTTGTGTATGGAACTGAGTGCTGTTTGTTCTTCTAACCTCTATACTTTCCCTCATCTATTATGATCTGTATCTTGTTTCCAAGAGCTACCAAGCTTGGGTGAAGCAGCTCCTTTGTTTCCTCATCTAACCTATTATATGCTGTTTCAATAATTTTGTACTCTTCAAGAGCAGGATGAAGTTCTCCATTGTTAAGTAAGTCTGAAATATTGTTTACCATCTCTTTTATAGCATGAATTCCTTGTTTTTCTTCTGTTGCTTGGTAATAGTTTCCTATCCTAGCTGCAGTTTCAACCACTTTTTCATATACATCATTCTTGGCTATTGTTGAGAGTTGTGAGTAGGCACCCCTGGCTTCCTCGTATAATTCAAAAGCTTTCTCTGTGTTACCAACATCAAGGCTGTCTTTTACGTCGTTTAAGATTACATTGATATAGTGAAGGCTTTTGTTTCCATGAAGCTTGTAAAACACATACTTAGCTGTGGTAATACCATCATATTTTATGCCTGCAAACACCAGGCCTCCTAGAAGAATTACTAGTACAGGGATGAATATTATTGATTTAATTTTAGGCAGCTTTAGGTTCTTTATTGAGAAGCCTGTTATTTTATCTTTATCAATTGACGCAGGGTCTATAAAAACAGAGGTTTTTATGTTTTTTAAGAGGTCTGTATTAATGTTTTTTTCAAAATAGTATACAAGGGTTTTGTCTCCTTCTAGTTTGAATTTGATTATTGGGTCTTGTTTAACAACCTCAAATGCTTCTAGGCTTAGAACCTCGTCTGTGGTTTTAGCTATGTCTTTTGGTATTACCTCTAAGATAAAGGCTTCTTCTGTGGTGTTGTATGTTTTTATCTCTCTAATAACCGCAGTCAGCTCTTGCCTGGTTCCATCCTTATAGGTTATTCTGGCATTCTTGAATTTTGTTGAGATTACTACTTCTTGCTGTAATTCATCTAAGTAGTTCAGTATTTTCTTTTTATTGATCTCTTCTGTAGTGTCCTTTAGTTTAAGGTATTCATCTAAAAGTGCTTCAAGCTCTTCTTGGCTTATGTAGTCAACAAAGGAATCACTTTTTAGGATCTCAATGCTTATAGGAGCTTTTTGGTATGCTTCTTCTGCTTTTAAAATAATGTTTTGCTTCTCTGCATCTTTCTCTATTTCTGACAAGTCATTTCTATAGTTAAGTGAGTCTAAGTCCCTTATAGTGTTCTTTAAAATCTTAATAGTATCTTTTACTGCTTTTATTATTCCAAGAGTAGTTGCAATTTCTTTTTCATCTTTTGGCAGATTTTCAAAGCTATCAAGCACCTGCTCAAATTCCTTGATAAAGTCATTGTAGGTCTTGGCTTCTTCTGACTCTTGATTAGCACCAAGAGCTGTTGTATAAGCCTTTTCTCCTACTGTGAATTCCCAGGTCTGGCTTATTCCGCTGTTGCCTTGGTCATCAGAACACTCAACCTTCCACCAATAAGTCTTGTTCTCAAGCTCTGTAATTCCAAATATCTGGTCTTTGTTATTATTTACCTTTAAGCTTCCTAGATACATGAAGAAGCCGTCATTGTCTTCATTGATGTACACACTACAGTTAAGAGTAGAGTTGTGCTCTGCTTTGAATTCTAAGTTGGTTGTCATGCCTGTTATTCCTGACTTATCCTCAGGTTTTAGCAGAGTGACTACTGGTTCTTTGTTAGCCAGGGGTTCTAGATATATATTGAAGGCTTGGTCCTTGGTTATGTTAAGCTCGTCGAGATAGATTGAGTAGTTTTCCTTTAGAATAATTATTTCTCTTCTTCCTTTTTCTAAGTAGTAGTATACTTTTCCATTGGTGTCTGTTTGTTTTTCCTCGTCTTCAATCTCTACTGTTGCTCCTTTAATAGCTGTCTTGGCAACAGCGTCTTTCACAGCTATTTCTATTTTATAAGCATAACTTACATCTATGGTTCTGCTCTTATTCTTAGTGTTATTATAAGAATCTTTAACAAAAACTGTTTCAGTATAGTTACCTTTATTCTTATATGTAATGTTTAAGATTCTTTTGTTAATTTTTGAACCATTGCTTAGGTGCCAGGTATAGCTTAGGTCTCCTACTCCTCCACTTGCCTTTGCCTCAAGGGTTATAGGGGTTTTTATTCTTGGATTGTTATGAATATCTATGTCTATCTTGATATTATTTTTTACTTTGTAGTTCAGAGTCTGGATTTCTGTGAAACCACTCTTGTTAAAGTATGCTTCTAAGATATATTCTCCTTCATGGTTGGTAAAGGGTAGGTATTCTTGGAATGGATAATTCATTATATTGTTGCCATTAACAGGGATTTTGCACTCTACAAAGCCGGGCTTATTTGGACAAACTTCTACTTTTACACTGGTGCCTTGAGGCGCTGTTATTGTCATCAAGCCGTATTCTCCAATATAATATTCTGTTTTTGGGACGCTAATATCGAATTCTGGTTCTGTTTCAGGTGGAATATTTACTGTAAAGGTTCTTGTTTCTGTTGTTTCTGAATTATTGGCTCTGTCATAACAGGTTATTTTCCAGTTGTATAAGCCATTACTAAGAGAACTTAGGGTTGTGGTGGTTGGCTCACTGTCCTTTGCTGTTATGCTCTTATTAACACTGTTGTTGAGCAGGATGTCACAGTTGCTGTTTTCTTCTGGTGTGTTTATTATTATAAAGCTGATATCCACACTATCATCTGTTATTAGGCTGTTGTTTGGAGGGGTGATGAGCACAACTGTTGGTTCTATAGTGTCTATGGTTATTATTCTTTCTTCACTGCTTTCAGAGCTGTTTATAGAATCACAATTAATACTCCAGGTATGGGTGCCCATGTCTAGGTTTGCTATTAGCTCATTAAAACCTTGGTTGGTTATGTTGGTGTCTGTTGTGTTTGGTTTTGAGTTAAGAATTAAGGTGCATTGGGTAATATTGTTAAGGTTTACATAGTATTCAAAGCCTATATTTTGCTGGTTGGTATAAACATGGTTTTCTGGTGTAACTAAATCTATAGTTGCTAGAGCTAGAACTGAGTTTAGCATGAGTAAGAGTAAAATGACTAACAGGGTGATGCTACTCTTTCCAATTATTTTTTTATGCTTACTCATTTTCAAGTTCTTGTATCATTTTCTTTAGTCTTCTGATAAGCTCTTCTTTTACTAGGTTCTTGGTTTTGTAATCAACTTTTATGGGCTCTATTCTTTCTTCTTCTATAGGCTTTACTTCTTCTAGTCTAAGCTTGTATCTTCTTAGCTGAAGCTTTATTATGCTCCTTATCTCTTCACTTACATCAAGAAAATGATTTTCTTTTGCCAGTTCCTTTAGTTTCTGAACCAGGGAGGGCGGCATCCTCACACTTACTATTGAGGTCACCATCTTCCATCCCCAGGCCCAGATTTTTTGGCGTTTTGCTTTTTAATTTGCACGTTATGTTCTTGCACATATTGTCTGGCGAATTCTCGTATAGCTTCTGAGCGTGATTTGAAGATTTTTTTCTTAACAAGATTGTCTAGTTCTAGAATTAGCTCGTTGGGTAACCTGATGTTGAGGACTTCGTTCTTCTTTGCCACCATTAAACCCCTGTATGACAAATGTATGTTTTTTGTAGTTTTTATGTAAGCTTTTTGTATTTCTGAGCTCTGGAATCCCAACAAATAGTATACGTAATTGTATAGTATTCTATATGTATGACAAAAAGTTATATATAAAGGTTTCGATTTTTGCTATTCTTATCTACTCTACAATGAAAATCTTTATATAAGTAAGAAGAAATCTGATTTTTTGGGTGATACTTATGGATAAAATCAAGTTTGAAACGTTCTCAGATGATTTGGTAGGCTGTTTGCTAAAAGCAATGAAAGATATATATTATCTAAAGGAAATAGGTCTGCCTGATTTAGCGACCCTTAGAGTAAATTTAGATGATACCTTTATTTGCGGAGGCCAGCCAGAGGATTTGAACCTAAATTTTTCAGCAGAACAGGAAAGAGACTATGAGCTGATAAGAACTAATCTAGATGCTTTGCAAAAACACTATGCCAAGAAAAAATCTATAAGCTATAAAAAACTGTCTGATGCTGAATTTAATTTATTCAATAGTATAGTATCTAATCTGAATATGTATACCCGCAATGAGAGAGTTGTAGCTGCAGGAAAGGAAAATCCTGATTTCTGAATATCTTTTTTTAGTAAAATATTAAAATAAACTAAGAGTTGCAAGTATCATGACCCAAGAAAAAGACATGACCAAGGTGTATGAAAAACTCAAGAAAAAACATGGTTTGCCTGATTTGAATGAATTGGACAAAGAGTTTAACATTGGCAAGCTAGAAGAAACAGACTTGGTTCTAAGATTTGTTGTGAGTAAGATGAGTGAAAGACTAGAACAGGTTAGTAAGATACTTGGAGACCTAATCCAGCCAGAGAACAACCTCTCAAACATGTATGAGGCAGAAGCCTTTACTGATGATGAGAAAAAAAAGATTTTTGAACTATTTAAGAAACTATCCTATCATCACACACAATTAGTAATTAATGACTTTGAGCACTCAGAAGACTCTGCAGCAGAACTGATAAAGAAGACTTATAAAGAATGGCTAGAGCAGAAAAAAGAATTTTTAAAAATACTAGACAAGATAAAAGAGGCTTGGAAAAAAGAGACTAAGTCAAGATTAGAGCTAGGCTACTTTGGTTGAGATGAATGAGGTGAGTGAGATGAGTAATAATTTTATAATAATGGGGCCTGCAGGCTCTGGAAAAGGGACACAGGCAAAGCTGCTCTCAAAAAAACTTAATCTTCCTCATATATCAACAGGTGTAATGTGCAGAGAGATAAGAGAACAAGACACAGAACTAGGAAGAAAAGTAAAACAGATGCATGATGCAGGCGTGCTTGTTACTGACGAGATAATGTTTGAAATTCTTCTTGAAAGATTTAAAAACCCTGACATAAGAGAAGGTTTTGTGCTTGATGGTTTTCCAAGAAATCTTAATCAAGCTGAATTCTTGGAGAGACACAAACCAATAAATAGAGTGATTTTCTTAGAAGTAAGTGAGGAAGAAGTAATACGGCGTATGACTGCTAGAAGGGTTTGTTCAAAGTGCAAAGCCGAATATAATATAATATATATTAAGCTAAAACAAGAAGGTATATGTGATAAGTGTGGTGGAAAACTTATCCAAAGGGCAGATGATAATCCAGATTCGATAAGAGAGAGACTTAATGAATTTTATGAACAAACCATACTTGTTATAAATTTTTATGATAAGAAAGGGATTCTTCTAAGAGTAAATGGAGAGCGACCAATAGAAAAGGTTTTTGAAGAAATGGTTGCTGGCTTAGAAAAATAAATAAGAGAATTATAATGGACTCATCAACCTCAACTTCTTAACTATGCCTGGCAATACTTTTAGCACATAATCTATTTCTTGTTCTGTTGTGAATCTGCTAATACTGAGTCTTAAGCTGCCATTGGCTTCTTCCTTGCGTCTTCCGATGGCTTGTAAGACATGGCTCGGCTCTAAGGTATGTGCACTGCATGCTGAGCCTGTTGAGGAGGCAATTCCTTTTAGGTCTAGGTAGCCTCCTATTGCTTCCCCTTCAATGCGTTTGAAATAGAAATTAGCGTTATTGCAAAGCCTCTTATCTCCTGTTGGCCCGTTCAGTTCTACTTCTGATATTTCCAGCACTCCTTTGATTAGCTTGTCTTTTAACTTGGTCATGTGCTTTATATGTTTCTTATTCATCCCTTGCTTTACTGCCTCTGCAAAACCCACTATGCCATGTATGTTCTCTGTTCCTGACCTTAGGTTTCTTTCATGGCCCCCTCCATGCTGCCATGCAGATATATTCACTCCTTTTCTTATGTACAAGGCTCCTACTCCTTTTGGTCCGTGGATTTTATGAGCATTAAGGGTTACTAGGTCAAGGTTTTGCTTGTTCACGTTTAGCTCTGTTTTTGTATAGCTCTGACATGCATCTGTGTGAAAATAAACATTATGCTTCTTGCACACTTCTCCTAGGGCTTTGAGGTCCTGGGTGGTTCCTATCTCATTATTACCATGGATTACTGATACAAGAATGGTTTTATCTTTTATTGCTTTTTCAAGGTCTTCTGGATTCACAAAGCCTTCTTTATCAACATCTAGATAAGTTACTTCAAAGCCTTGTTTTTCTAGCCAGTGACAGCTTTGAAGAACGCACTCATGCTCTATTTTGGTTGTGATTATATGATTACCTTTGTCTTTGTTGTTAAAGGCTATTGATTTAAGTGTAAAATTGTTTGACTCTGTTCCTCCGGATGTGAAAACTATTTCTTCTGGTTTTGCACCAATGGATTTTGCAATTGTTTTTCTTGCTCTTTCCAAGGCTTCCTTGGCTTCTCTTCCCTTGGTATGGGTTGAGGATGCATTGCCATACTTCTCTGTATAGTATGGCATCATTACTTTGAGCACTTTTGGGTCCGGCATTGTTGTAGCTGCATTATCTAGATATACGTATTTCATTTCTTACACCTCATATCACAGTGTTTTTCAACATGTTTTTCTACTAGTTTTAGCATTGGCATAACCGTGTCCTTGTTTAAGGAATAGATTCTTTGCTTTCCTTTTTGCTTTACATTTAAGATGCTACATCTGGCAAGCTTTGCAAGGTTATGCGATATCTTGCTCTGCTCCTCCCTCATGGCTTTAGAAAGTTCATTCACGCTCATGGGTTTGTTCTTTAAACGCATTATTATTTTGAACTTGGTCTTGTTTGCAAAGTTCTTAAAAAACTCTTCGTATGAACCACATTTCATATGATTAAGAATTCATAGTAAATTTATAAAGGTTTCGCTTGAAAAGCGAAATACATAAATTTTCAATTTATGATTTCAAAAATCAAAGATTTTTGAATTCCTCAAAAGCTTGCTTTTGTTGGTTGTGGTTTTGACTACAGATAGGTTTATATATTCATGTCTTTTTCTTGTTCAGCAATGGGGCAGAATTTAGGAGAGTCTATTCAAGAATTTCGTGAAAAGTGGGAAAAAAGTTATTTGATGCAAAAAGATAAGTGCAAGCACCACGAATTGAGATATGAACAAAGATGGATCCCTTTAGCCTGTGTGCCTTATTCACCTGCTCTTAATAGGTTCAACCCTGAAACCGAGCTATCAAAAAAGATTGTTAATATTCTTGAAGACAAAGGAGAGTTCATATTCAAGGAACACGGTTATTTCTCTATAGATAAAGTAGAAAAATCTTTGGAAGAAATAATGCTGTATGTACCTATAGAAATTATTTTGTTAATAGCAGATTATGGTGCAGTCCCTTTGATGCTAGATAGAAAAGCCTTTGCATTTGCTGAGGACTCACCTAACGAGTATTACCTTCAGTGGTATATTAGTCGTTGTAAATCTAAGCAAACAGCTCCTTAACAACCTCTGTTGCATAACATCCTTTACCTAATGAGAAACTTATTTTCACTTTCTTTTTTCCTTTATTCAACTCATCATCCTCAAGCTCTCCAATATCCAAGTCTTTTACTTCTTCAAATAGATTTCTTTCACTCCCCTCGCTGCTCAGCTCAGGTATTGCTCTGATTACAAAGTCATTATAATCTATTTGCTCGTTTCGCATTATTCTATTCACAACTCGCTTTAGCTCTTTATCTTTTATCTCGGTTGCAAAACCAATTAAGGGTATTTTCATATTTTTTTTAGCGTCGCAGACCAATGAATTTTCTTTTTTTATTTTATTAAATTTAATTTTTTGGTCCTCAACAACAAAAACACTTCGTGTTTTTGAGTTGCCAGCTTTGCTGTCAATCACCGGACGGGCTTTGTCTTTTACTAACTCCTCAACTACCTCATTCCATAACTTGCTCTGATAAGCATGTATGTATAACTTAAGGATTTTCCAAGGCATTGTTTTTAGTGCTCCAACCAAATCGTTTCGACTCTTTTCTAGGAGAGCAATAACCTTTTTCTCATCCTCACCAATGCTGTCAAGAATTCTGTCAACTGCTTTCTTAAAGTCTTTTTTAATGATTGCCTTGCCAATCTCAGCATTGTACTTGCTGAACCTTTGCTCACCATAGTAATTAATAATCTTCTTAACCTTTTTTGGTTGCTTTGAAATATTCCTTACAACTATCTCAAATCTATTACCTTTTAAGTCTCCTAATGATACCGGTTCTTTAGTGTAGCCTAAGAATTTTAACTCTATGTCTTTCAGTTCCAAGTTTTCAACTTTTTCCCTCTTAATATTCTTAATGCTGATGTTCTGCTCTGTAATAGCAATTCTGTCTTTATTGCCAGCATAACCAATCCTCTTCCTATTGATTTTTAAGGCATTTGCAATTGTCTGCACAGCTCTTTCAGTATTATAGTTTTTCTTTTTTAACTTAAAAACAGCATATTCTCCACTCGTAACTAAGTTAATGTCTGATATTTCTTTTACCTTAAAATCCTGTGATAATTGCTTTATTTTATACTTTTTTGCCATTATTTATAAAGAAGAACAGATGTATTTATAAATATTAAAATCCTTAACTGTTTTAGAGGTGAGTTTACATGGGTGCTGTATCCAAGGCTTTGTTCATTTTTTTTTCAGTATTACTAATTATAGTTGTTTTATTCAACAGAGAGGTGACTATGGATTTCAAAGAGGAAATAACTTCTACTCTTCCTAGAGATATGTTATGGCAGGAACTAGAAACAGTTATTAAGAACTCATCTCAGAGTGATATCTGGCCAGATGATATGGTTAAGGTACGTTCAGAAGGTCTAAAAGAAAATGCCACTATAAATGTTACGTATAAAATATTATTTAGAGAACAAACATATTCTTACGTAGTATCTAATCTTCATGAAAAATATTTCACTTATTCTACTACCGAAGATCACCCTATAAAGGGGTATGCAACCTTTAGGATTCATTCAAAAGAAGGGATAACCACTCTACGTTGGTACGGAATATATAAGGTTAAAATCTTCTCAGCTGGTTCTTTTTATCTTAGATACTATATAACTATGTTCTTTAAAGAGCTTGAGAAGAATATTAGGGAGTTAGAAGAGGGACAAAGTACTATATAAAACCTAAACATTAATAAACCTTGACTAATTTGTTTTGTCTTACGGACCTGTAGCCTAGTCTGGGATATGCCGGGTATATTATGGGCAAATAAGGCACCAGCCTCCTATCTAATGCGTTGATGACGAGCATTTCGCTATTACCGTTCAAATGGTATGGTGAGAGTTAACCGAGGCGCAGAGGTGAGAGCTGGGGATCGAGGGTTCGAACGAGGAGCTGTGCGGATTACCTCAAGACGCGACAGCTTTTCTGAATGTCCCTCCAGGTCCGTTTATAAGTTTATAATAGATGTATGAATCAGATATGACTGGTCAGGATGAACTTAAAGGATAAAAGGCTATTAAGCATATTGGTTTCTGTAGTGTTTGGACTGGTTCTTTTAGTGATCATTCTCTTTAAGTATCCTTTTAAAGAAGTAATATCTACTTTTACTAACCTTACACCTTTACTCGTACTTATCTATCTTGTGGTGTCTGGCTTTATTATGCTTTTCCTCTCTTTGAGATGGAAGATTGTTCTTGATGCTCTTGGCTATAAAATACCTTTTTACAAATTATTTGGGTATAGAGTCGTTGGTTATGGTGTGAGTTATATTACTCCTTCTGCAAAGATAGGTGGCGAACCTCTCAGAGCAGCCTTGCTGAAGAGACAGGGGCTTAGCTTTAGAGAAGGACTTTCCTCTGTTATAGTCGATAAGACTCTTGAATTATCCTACTCTGTCTTGTTCTTTATCTTTGGTCTCTTAGTCTTGGTAGTAGATTATGCTCTGTCCGGAAGAACGCTTTTTGCTCTAATAATTTTTTCAGTAATTACATTGTTTCTTTTATGGAAATTTTATTCAAGGATTTTACGAGGTAAAAGCGTGTTCACACATCTGTTCAGGTTTTTTGGTTTGCACAAATTAAAATTTTTATCTAAGTATCAGGATTTAATCTTTAAATTTGAAAAACCAATAATCAATTTTTATCAGACCAAAAGAAAAGAGTTCTTTATTGCGTCAGCTGTTTCAATCATAAGCTTGATTTTGTCCTTAGTAGAGTACAAGCTTATATTATTAATGCTGGGTATTGATGTTTCAGTAGGAGTGGTCTTTATGGTGTTCTCTATGATAGGAATTGCTTTTTTAATCCCATTGCCTATGGCTCTTGGAAGTCTTGAGGCTTTTCAGATATCCCTATTCTCAATCACTAAGATTGGGCCAGCAGTTGCGGGTGTTGGTCTTGCAATGATTACAAGGTCAAGGGATTTGTTCTGGGTATTCATAGCCTTGATGCTCTCTCTTTATCTAGGTTCCTTTAAGAACATAATACAGAAGGCTTATAGAGATAAGCCAGTGCTTGGGATAAGTATTGTTCGCAATGGTAAAAGGCACAGGTTAGATGTTAAGATTCATAGGACTTCCTCTAAGAACAGAAAATGATAGGATTACTTTTAGCTGAAGCAGTAAGGATATTTTCTCGAAATATTAAGGTAAAGCTAGTAGGAATGAAAAAATATTCTGGTAGTGATGAAGATATTTGCAATCAGATAATCAAGGAGTGTTATAATAAGAAGAAGGGTTATTTCATGATTAGCAATGGTCATTTTTGCGAGTTCTATGCTCGTGACTTTGGGTGGTGTGTTGAGTCCTTGTTAAATCTTGGGTATAGAAAAGAAGTTCTAAATACTTTAGGCTACGCACTTAGGACTTTTGAAAAATATGGAAGAATTGAGCAATCCATTAATCCCCAGGGCAAACCTTTTACTTTTCCAAACAAGTATTCTCCTGATGCACTGGCTTTTATTATTAGAAGTCTAAGGCTTGCAAAGGCCAGAGAATTGGTAAAGAAGTACAAAAAATTTCTTAACAAGGAAATAAAAAGGTACTATGAACTTGTTATTGACAAAGAAACTGGTCTTGCAAGCATGGATAAGCATTTTAGCTCTATGAAGGACTACTCTTTCAGGCAAAGTTCATGCTATGATAATGTTATGACTGGAATGCTGACTAGTGATTTAAAGAAAATAAAGGACTTAGTTAATCCTTTTAAAAAATTTGATTACCAAAGGCTTATGATAGATAATTTTTGGACAGGCAGCTATTTTTTAGATGATTTGTCGGGGTTAAAAATAATTTGCGGGGATGCTAATGTATTGCCTTTTTGGAGTGGTTTAATAACTGATAAGGAAATGCTTAGAAAAGCAGTTAACAGCATAAGAAAAGAAGGTTTAGACAAACCCTTTCCTTTGAAGTATACTTCTAAGAGGTTTGAAGAGCAAAGAATGATTGCAAAGGAGATTCTTGCAGGAGATTATGAGAGGGATGCTGTATGGGCGCATATGGGGCTGATGTACATAGAGGTTGTTAATATGGTTAATAAGAAACTTGCAAAGTATTACCTTGAGCAGTACAAGGAACAAATAGAGAAGCACAGGAACTTTCTTGAAGTGTATGACACGAACGGCAAGCCTTTCAGAACCCTTTTTTATTATTCTGACGGCGGCATGCTCTGGGCTGCTAATTATCTGTACTTAAAGAGAAAAGTGATTAAGTAGGGATTAGATGAGCTGGTTAAGAATTATTAGTTCTAATTCTTTTAAACATTGTATATTTTTTTCCAATCCTTTTTTCTCTTATAACCCATTGACTTAATTACTTCTTTCATTGCTCTTGGAAACTTGAGCTCACTGCCAATAACAAAGTTGTTCCTCTTCTTGACAGAGTTCAGAAAGCTTTCAACACTGTCACCTTTGCTAGCAACAACCGTACTACCCAGCTCGCTTAGAATATGAGCATCACTCCCTCCTGTAAAGGCCTTGTTCTTTTTAAAAGCCCATTTCAGAGCCCTCTTGTTCATGAACTTCCTGTGCGTGGAGTTAAGGACTTCAACAGCATCTATTCTTCTGAGCAGGTCTGCTCTTTTCTTTCTTCCAAAGAACAAGTAGCTGCTCCTCTTCAAGTAGGTGTACGGGTGTGGGACGCATATTAAGCAGTTATAGTTATTTGCTTTTTCAATAATATCACTCATTTTCATAGCTGATCTTACAGCTCTAAGGGTTTTTACCAGCTTTGACTTTGAGGGCTTGTGAAAAATCATTTTATGCTTAAGATACTTCTCATAGTACTCTCTTAAGTCCTTTGCGTCGTAGAAGTAAAGCAGGATTTCCTTGTTCTCCTTGCTGGCAATCTCGATTCCTGGTATTACCAGAACCTTTTTTTGCCTGCAGGCTTCTAGGGCGCCCTCTGCCCTGACATGGTCAGTTATTGAAAGGCCTATTCTTAGTTTTCCAGCCTTTTTTAGCAGGTTCCTAACATTAGTAATAGAGTCGTGGGAGTACTTGCTATGCACATGCATATCAACAAAAGTGTACTGTTTTCTTAATTCATTCATGCACGGTTCTTGAAATATAATCCTGTCTGAAAACACTCTGTTCATTTTATCATCTCACTTCATATGTTTTTTTAATAGGTCCATAGCTTTCTTGCCATCAACCTTTCCTCTGTACTTTGCCATGAGCATGCCCATCAAAGCCTTGATAGGTGCATCCGGGTTTTTCTTTATAAGCTCTGCTATTTCTTTCTCAAGCTCCTTATCACTTATTCCTTTATACTTATCATAATCAGGTTTTTTACTATGCGCTATCTCTGTTAATATTTCAAAAACAGCACTTGACGGTATATCCCCGGAATCAGCTCTTGCAAATAAATCATGAGCATATTCAAAAACATTTATTTCCTTTCCAAACCTTTTTTTAATCTCCTTAGGAGCATTGATAAGGGTGTCTGCAATAAATTTTGCTTTAAGATTCTTGTACTTATTAACATAATTCTCAAAATCAATGTTTTGCTTTACTAATTGGGATGCCAAGTCCTTGCTAATATCATAATTCTTTTCTAATTCTTTGGTTTTCTCCTCAATAGTCTTAACAATCTTAACATCCTTTATCTCAGGAACTATGGTAGGGATGTCTGTTTCAGGATACATCCTGTCCATACCAGGCATGGGTCTTAGATAAGATGTGGTGAAGTCAGGCTCTGCCTTTCTCACTTGTTCTTCTGGTTTTTTGCCTTGCTTTATTAGTTTTAACTGGCGTTCTATTTCATAATTCATAATCTTAGGAATGCTCTTGTATTCTTGGAATCCTTTTATCTCAACCCTTGCACCACCCTTAATACTTAGATTAACGTCTTGCCTAATACTACCAATTCCTCTCTTGCACTTACCTGTACTTCTAAGAATCATGCCAATCTTAGCAGCTACCTCTCTTGCTTCTTCTGGGGTTTTGATATCAGCGCTTGTTGCTATTTCTATTAAGGGTATTCCTAGTCTTGAAAGATTGTAAACATCATATTCTTTTTTTCTTTCAATAATCTGGCAAGCCTCTTCTTCAAGGCACGCAGATTCAATTCCTATCTTTCTGTTGCCTACTTCAACAAAGCCGTTCATACCTATGAGCATGGTTCTTTGAAAACCTGATGTATTTGAACCATCAATAACAGTTTTTCTCATAACCTGGATTTCATCGACAATCTTACAGTTAAGCATCTTAGCAACCTGCAGAGCTGCTTTGAGAGCTTCCTGGTTGACTGGGTGGGGAGGCTCTTCGTCTAATTCCACATTACAAGTAATGTCATTGTAAGCATGATACACAAAGTACTTATGTTTTTGTTGCTCATAAAGAGCTGCCTGGTCCACTCGTCCTACTTCACCAGCACTAGCCCTAAGCCTGCGAGTTATTTTAAAATCAGGATTGTCCTTTCTAATCTCTGTAGGGCAGTTGCAGAAAAGCTTGTGGCCTTCTAATTGCTGATGGCACTCTATTCCTATCTTCAAGCCTAGTTTTTCATAATCCAATCCCACCAGTACATACCTCTCTTAAATAATTAAGTTTTTTAATGTTGAATAAATATTTTTTTGTCTGATTAATCAGTTCTATTATCTCTTTATGGTTATATAAACCTACTTTATATATATTTTGTTTCTCATAAAATCTTGGACTAAATCCGAGTTTTTTTAATGTAAATATACAATCTTCAGCTAAGCACTTATCCTTGACAATGAATTCAAATCTAGGTAACTTTTTCTTTTTGTTTCTTGTATAAGCGTAAGATAAACATCCTTCTGTTTGAATAAATGAAGCCATTATTTTTCTGTACTTATCTTTTGACAAACCCTTTTGATTCATTAGTTTTAAAGAACCTGTTTTATAACCTAAAGGCGAATCATATTTTAAACATAATATTTGTCTCAAGGGACTTGAAGTTATTATAGCATCTCATTTAATCAAGAGAGGAGATGAGATAATTATAATGTGCTTTGCAGTGACTGATAGGAAAATAAAACCAAGAAACATCTTAGTTGATAAGAAGAATAGATTTGTAAGGTATCTCTAAGTTATCTCTTCCAAATAACCTTTCCTTTCTCCTCCACTCTCTTAATCCTATGCAAAGGAATGCTGGTCTCCTCTCCCTCCCTTGCAATGATTATAAAATTTCCCTCCATCTTCTTAATATCAGAATACCTTACCTTTTTTAATGTTTTGCTAATCCTGTCAAGATAAAATATATTATAATCCTTTGGATTAAGGTTCTTATCCCATTTTATCTTGTTAAGCAAATCTTTGATTGTAATCATACTCTTTCTTCTTTAGCTTAAATAAACTACATTCTTTATATTCTTGAAATGTTTATCTCCTGTTATCACTTTACATTTCAGTTCTTCTTGCTTTGCCAGTATTAACCCATCTATTAATCCGAAATCAGTTACCCTTTTTCTTTTCTCTAATTTTATTTCAACTCCTCTTAGCCAGTCTTTTCTATTTATCGCTAAAATCCTTGATTTTGCAATAATTATTTTGTACAGGATTGAGAAATCTTCTTTGTTCTTTTTTGACCATTCATATATTTCTGCAAGGTTACACTCCAATGTGTAACACTTCTTTTTCTCTGTGACCTTTCTTACTTCTCTGCCTTTATCAGAACCAAAAAAGTACTCTATCCATGCGTATGAGTCTATTATCATTAGAATTCTCTGTCTAATGCTTTATGGTCTCTCTTAAAGGGAGGGAGTTTTTTCCCTTTAAAAATGCCAAAGCCATTAATTTCCTCTTTTTTTATTATTGAGAAATCTATCTTATCACCTACATTCACATCTAATTTATTTACTTCTTCGCTTGGAATAATGACTGCCTTGGAGTTTCCCCATTTCTTGACTTCAGCTTCCATAGTGAGACATATATGTATCACTATTTATAAATTTTTTGGTTAGAAACAACTTTCATACCAAGAAAAACTCTTTCTCACTTCTATCAGAAATCTCGCCTCTGAGGTCTTTGCCAAACAACTTCTTAGCTTCTTCTTTCTTATAGTTGCTGAGCAGCCATGCAAGTTTGATATAAGCTGTCTCTGGTGTCATGTCTGTATAATTACCAAGCACCCCCATCTCCAATAATTTTTTTCCAGGAGTATAAACATTCATGTCAATCCTGCCGTACAGGGTCTGAGATGTCATAACAACTAGCATTTTTTTTGCTAGTTGCTCTAAGACCTTTCCTATTCTTTTGTTCTCCTTTGTGAACTTATCAGTTTCTATAAAACCAAGGTGTCCTAGTCCTGTGCCTTCAATTACTAAGCCATCAAAATGCTTAAAGCATTCTAATTCATTTGCAAACATGTTTGGATAAGATTTAACCAGGCCTATTTTTATTTTCTCATTGAATAATTTAAGATTAAGCTTGCCTTCACTTTTTTTCAAGTCTTTTAACCACTCAACCTTTTTATTATTATAATTAATTCTTGCAACAAGCCCTTTATTTATGGGTCTAAATGCATCTCTTCTACTCGTATGCATCTTCCTAGCATTAACTCCTTCTATGATTAAGCAGGTGTCATCATCAGGGTTTTCATGCATGCACACAAAAATTCCTCCTGTCTTTGCACTGGCTATGAACATTGCTGCGCTTATGAGGTTAACAGCAGAGTCACTGCTTGGTCTATCACTGCTTCTCTGGCTGCCAACAAGAATAACAGGGATGCTTAGGTTCTCTAATATAAAACTCAAGGCTGCTGCTGTGTAGTGCAAGGTATCTGTGCCATGAGTAATAATCACTCCTTTCACACCTTTTTTTATCTCACCAACTATGGCATTTGCTATGAGGTTGTAATGAGAAAAACGCATGTTTTCTGACATCATGTTGCTTATTAGTTTGCTATGAATATTAACCATGCTCTTTAGTTCTGGAAAAAGCTCAATAATATCTTCTGGTGTGAACTTGGCTATTACTGCTCCTGTAGAATAATCAACTTTGCTAGCAATGGTGCCTCCTGTGTGCAGGAGTGAGACTAAGGGGAGCTTTGCATTTGGTTTCTCTTTCTTTGCTTCTTCTTTTGCTGGCTTTACCTTGCCAACACCCTTCTTGCTCTTAATATTCCTTTTAGCAACCCCAATGTTGTAGCCGTTACTCAGCTTTAAGACTAAGAAATCCTTTTCTTCCTTGATAAACACACCCTTAAATATCTGGGTGCTTGT
>LSSJ01000001.1 GCA_001595785.1 Euryarchaeota archaeon SM23-78 | reverse complement strand
GTGAGGATTACCGTAAAGGTGTTGAAGCTGTTTCTGTTAATCCTGCTGAGAAAGCTCTAGCTGCTAATGCTAAGAGAGTTGCTAAGCTCAGAGAGAGCATAGAGAAGAAGACTTGGGAGAAACGTATGAGTAAGGTTTCTCTTGATGATTGGAAGAAGAAGGCAATTAATTTGGGTGCTGAAAGATTTATCCCTGGTGTTGAGGCTAATGTTGATAAGATTGAGTCTTTTATCAGGAGTTTTCAGCCTAAACTTGAGAACCTTACTAGTACTGTTAAGAGTATGCCAGAAGCTACTGAAGCTGAGAGGGATGCTAGAGTATTGGCTATGGTTAGAGGCCTGAGAAAACTGAAGGGCACTTGGTGAGGAGGTGGTGTAAATGGCTAAATGGCAGAAAGTGTATTTACATCGCCAAACAGGCGAAGCAACTACTAGTAGGCAAAACACTATTTTGATTGATTTGCCAGAGAAAGATTACATGAGCCAAATCTTAGTAAAGGTTTATAAGTTGAACCCAACTGTTAGCAGCCCTTTAATGCCAATATTTCATTTTATTAAGAAGCTTGAAGTTATTGATGGCAGCGACATACTTTATAGTTTGTCAGGTCCTCAAGCACAAGCACTGGCTTATTATAGGGGAAGAACTAATGTTGGTCCTCAAAGGATGAATTGGAGTGCAACCGAAACTTATGATTGTTTTTACATAAGGTTTGGTAGATTCACAGGCGACACTAAGTATTTGGTTGATATGGCAAAGCTAGCTAATCCTCAGCTCAAAATAACTTATGATAATACTGTGACAACTATTGAGGGTAGGAGTTACACAGTGAAAACAGATTACCCAACGGTGAAATACACTGTTATTGTTGATATGCTGAGAGGAACACCACCAGGTAACTATGTTGGTAAGTTCATTAGTGCAAGAGAAGTTTTTACTTGGACTTATGTTGCTACTGGAACAGAATACATAGATATTCCAAGAACCGACCCAATATTTGGTATTGGTGTAAGGGCTTGTTACATTAATTACAAGACAGACACCATGCTTAACAGAGTAAGATTAAACATTAATAACCAGGAATGGGTTCCTTTTGATATCTACTATAACGAGATGGACATGCTTCATAGGGAATGGTTCCAGCCTGAATGCCAAGCTAACTTCAGAGAGCACCTTATTGATGCTCAGAGGCATGATACAGGATTAGGAGATATAGATAAGGAAGTCTTATTAACTAAGAGAAGTGCGCCTATTAGAGCTGCTTTTGTTGAAGGAAGCAACGGTGGTTGGCTAAGAATAGCTAACTGGGATTTAGGAACCCCTACAAGAAAAGTTGAAGCAGACCAGTGGTATGTGGGTATTACAGGCATTCTTGCACAGCACATGGCTTACTTGCCTATGAGTGTTGTAACAGATACTCCAGAGGAAACACTTGATGCCCCGAGTTGTGCTAACATATTACTTGAGGTTAGTAGTTCAGGTGCGAGCACAAGCGCTCAAGGACAAGTAGTAGTTGATGTTGTGAGAGATGAGGGGAGGTGAGTAAGATGGCTAAGAATAGATGTGCTCAGTGCTGTTTGGACACAGACCTTGATGTGTGCCCTGAATGCTTCACAGTGTTAAAAGGCGATAATAAGGGTAAGGATTATTATGACTTGTCTGAGAAGGACCAGAAAGGGTTAAGAATAGTTTAATCCTTTAATGTAATAAATTATTTTTTTTTATAATTCTTATTATTAAAGAACATTATTTGAAGCTTCAGAAACAATCCTGGAGGTGAATCAGAATGGGACGAGAAGAAGCAGGTCGTAGGGACGGCTCAGGTTCTTATGAGTATAGTTACCAAGCATCTATATCTGATGAGGGGCAGAGGGAAGAGGCTGGAGAGCCTTGCCCTGAGAAGGAGTAGGTGGTTATGATGGCAAAACCAGAATACGGTAGTTATAAGAAACCTGCTGAAGGGGGCAGCATGGAGTATGGTGAAAGACCTGAAATAGAAGAACCTGAGAGAAGAGCAAAAGAACGCCCTGAACGCTATGCAAGCATAGAAGGTGTAAAAAAAAAAGAGGAATTGGTAACAGAGCCGAGTTTAGGGAAGACAGAAGGTGGTTGGGAAGCAGCGCCCTCTATTGGTAAGCCTGGTGGTAGAGAGAAGGGTAGGGATAAGCTTCCTAGGTATGGTTATCTTAGAGATAGTGTTTTTATCTTTGATGAAAAAAACCTTGATTATAATAAAGCCTGGGAAAATAGGTTTAATAAAAGAGTTTATCACTGGTTCTTTGCTAATACTAGTAGAAGCGAGAACGGCACGGTTTGTAGCTCTCCTTTTTATTGTGCGCCTTACAGGTGGGCTCTTATGCTGATTAATGTTACTGGTAGTGACGCAGCTGCTCTCAAAATAGAAATAAAGGTTGAGTTCAGCTGGGATGGTGTAAGCTTCTTTCACTTCATGCAAGATTGGTGGGGTATGGATATGATAACAGGTGCTATGGCTGCTGCTACTTATAGGCAGAGCATGCCAATCCCAATATTAGCGCCTTGGATAAGAGTTTGTTATGTTGTTAGTGGAGTGGACCAAACAACGTGGAGTAATATTACAATAACAGGCATTTTCAATAGTGTCTAAAGGTGTTTGGAGGTATTTGAAGGTGGCTGTTATACAAACAATTGATATATCTGGCATAGATAATAGTCCATACGGTTTAACTACTGATGGGAAGTTTCTTTGGTTCACAGGGCAACAGAATACTAGGGTTTATCAGATTGATAAACAAGGAAATCTTATTAGTAGTTTTGGCGTAACAACCACGCCTTATGATATGGCTACTGATGGGAAGTTTCTTTGGGTTATTCTTTTTCAATTCCCAGCTATTAGTGTTATTAATCAATATGATAAAACAGGCAATCTTATAAGTTCAATAGATTTAGCCGCATTAGGATTCTTATTTACTGAAGGATTAACTACTGATGGGAAGTTTCTTTGGTTCAGTTGTCCTACTTGGAATCTACGTCAAATAAGTAAAACAGGAGATTTAATTAATCTTCTTAACCCTGTAGCTGAGGCGCAAGGATTAACTACTGATAAAAAATTTATATGGTTTACTTATAGTGATGATTCAGCAGCTGGCTTTATTGCTCAAATGGATAAGGCTGGTAATCGAATACAAACAATTAATGTGAGTGCAACTGATAAGCTACCTAAAGGCATAACTACTGATGGGAAGTTTCTTTGGTGGATTGGCTCAAAGAATGATATATTAGTTCAATCAGATAAGACTTAATAATCAAGCTTTTATTATCATGTTATATTCAGAACACATAACTTTTCCTTATGGGCAAACAGAGAACACAGCCACTAGGCTTCATTTCAGGGTAAATAGAGGAGTGATTAATTTTGTTTGGATTATTTTTCCTCCTGGTTGTGCAGGCCTAGTGAAGGTTAGATTATATCAAGAAGGACATCCTTTCCTTCCAAGCCAGAAGGATGAGTTTATTAGAGGTGATGCTTATACTTTTAAGATTCCTGTGATGTATGAAGTTAAGGGTGCGCCTGAACAAATGACTATTGAGGGATGGAATGAGGATGATACTTATGACCACAGTATTGATTTTATGTTTTTGGTGCTTCCGAAGTGGGTTACCTGGCCTGCTTATGCTCTTAGCACTATGTTCGAGAGATTAATAGCTTTGTTTAAGTGAGGAGGTAATTATTGTATGGTTAAAGGCCAACCAGATTATCAAGGAGTGGTGGGTAGGCAAGAAGTAACTACTAGGCAGAACTTATTATTCCCTGGTGGTAGAGCTATTTTAATTGATGATTTTAGTAGCCCAGCAGAGGCTTTCAGAGATGTCATAGTAGGTGCTGGTCAAATCAATCTACAAATAGGGTATCCTTTCACAGCACCTGCTTGTGCTTATATGTTATCTGGTGCTGTTATTGGTAATTACAGTATGATTTATTACGAAACAGGATTACCAAGAACCGAACAAGTAGGGGTTGAGTGTGCATTTGCTATGCAAACAGGTGCAGGAACAAGGTTTTATATTGAAGTAAGAACTTATGATTTAACAAACCTTAACACAGCAGAAGTGTATTTTAGTTATGATAATAATTCATGGTATTATCTGAATGCTGCTGGTGGATCCACTATGATTCCTAATAGCACTAGGGGGCTTAGGGTTGGGTTATCAACTTATCATAGGGTTAAGTTAATAGTTGATTTTGCGAATGCTGAGTATATGTTCTTGTATGTTGATGATAGGGTTTATGATTTAAGAGGAATAGCTGTGAATCAAGCAGCAAGTGCTATTTTTACACATATAAGAGTTGTGTATGGTGTTTATTCAGAAACAGCCGTTATTCATGTTGTTAGGATTGATAATGTTTCAATAACCGAGGAGGAATTATAATGGTAGTTGTAGCAATTGATTCAAGTAATATTCCAAGGTTTTTATTAACTGATGCAAACGGAGTATTACAAACATTTATTCCTGGTATTAACATAGCAACTTCTGGGAATGTTGCTGTTGGTGTTGCAAGCACTAACGTTTTAGCAGCTAATGCTAATAGAAGATTTGCTGTTTTTGTGAATGATAGTGCAGCAATTATTTATTTGTTCTTTGGAACTCCAGCTGTTCTTAATCAGGGCATTAGGCTTAATGCTCTTGGTGGTGCTTATGAGATTAACCAAACATGTCTTTATACAGGTCAAGTAACCGCTATCGCAACAGCGGTTGGTAGTAATCTCACTGTGACGGAGGGTTAAGATGCCTATTTGGAATCCCATGAACATACCAAGCGGAACTGTTTTTCCAACTGCTGGTGAGGACGGAATACATTTCTATAGAACAGATTTGAGGTGTCTTTTTCACTATGATAGATTTAGGGGTAAGTGGCTTGGTGAATTAGAAGCCGCTGGTGCTGGTAGGAGTGGGGCGCAAGCTAATGGTTATCTTAGGGCTTTTAATGGTATGAGTATGAGTGCATCACTTGGTTACTGGATTCCTTATAATGCTACAATCACTGGTATCAGTATGGTTTGGATTACTCCTCAGAGTGGTGATTTGCAGGTTAGGAGAAACGGTGTTGTTATTGCTACTGTTAGTTTTGTTAATGCAACAAGTGTCAGTGATTTGACTTTGAATGCTAATTTCGCTGCTAATGGCGTGTTTGCTATTAGTGTTTGGAATTTGACAGGTAATTTGACTAGTCCTCAAGCACGTTGCTGGTTTAGAAGGCATGAAACTTAATGTTTTTGTATAGAATAATGGAGGTTGTGAAGATGGTTATTAGTTTTAATAATGATGATAAAGTGCCTAAGCTTCATGTTATGTTAGCTATGGTTTGTATCACTGTTTTGGTGGTCGTAGCTGTTTGTCAAGGAGTGGATGGTGTTTTATTAGGTGCTGGCCTAGCAGCTCTTGCAGGGCTTGCAGGCTTGATCATGCCTCAGTTACAAATGAAGTGATGATTACAAAAAGTTTATATACTTGTATCATAATAAAATTAATATTATTGGAGGTGAATCATCATGGTAGAGGCTAAAGGCACAGCTCAGAACAAAGTTAAGATTATTTCTAAGAGAGAAATGCCTCATTATGTTAGCCCTGGGGTTGTTGAAACAGTTGTTGAAGTGACTTATAGAACTGATAAAGGATATGAGGGTAAGGTTCAGATACCAAAGAAAGAGTTAAGTGCTGAGAGATTAAAAGAAGAGATTAGGAAATCTCTTGCACCTATTGAGAGAAGCATCCCTGATGAAATAACATTATGAGGAGGTGATTCCTTATGGCTAATGGAGAAGATAGAGATAGAGGTTCAGGTAGAGGTTCAGGTAGTAAGAAGTGAGTGAATAATGGCTTTATCAATTAGCACTTGGCCTTATGTGTTTGAACCTCCAGGAGTTCCTTTTAGTGCTAGCGCTGCTGAGAAGATGGCTTGGCCTAAGATGTCTGCGGCTAAAGCTGATTTGAATGATTATAACGACCTTCATGAAGTTCTTGGGGCACATATTTATTTCTCTGGAAGTTTCACTAATCCTAGCCCTATTACTGTGACGTTCAGGGCTTATGATGATGATAATAATGATTTGTTATTTGAGATGTCTGGTCAAGTTCCAACACCTCAGAGCCAGGGTTATGATTGGTGGGATTGGTATGAATGGATTTTTTGGATTGGCAAGTGTAGCTGGGAACTTGATAGGCCTATGATGGTTAGGATGGAATTAACTGCTTATTGTTCTGGATGGCTTGATTATTCTAAAACTGTTTATCAAGAGGTTATTGATACCACGGCCGTTCCTGATACTGCTATTAACTTTGATTCTATTCCTCACCCAGCTAATTTTTATATTGATGGAAGTTTTTATGGTCTTACTCCTATTAGGGTTGAGCAAGAAGCAGATTCTTATCATACAATTGAGTTTAGATTAACTAATTTTGAGAATTATTATGATTTAGTTAAGTGGCCTGGTAGTGGCGAAACTTCTTATATTGCAACTCTTGTGCCCGTTATGCCTGAAATGAGTTACATAAAATTTGTTACTGTTCCTACTGAGGCAGAGCTTTATGTTGATGGTGTTTATAAGGGATTAACTGATATTACTATTGAACAAATAGCAAGCAGCACTCATGGCTTTAGTATTGTTAAAACTGGTTATGATACAATTGTTGGAACTATTACTTGGCCTAGTAGTGGAGCAAGAACCGAGTCTTTTACTCTTGTTGTTGAGGAAGAGGAGGGTTGGTTAGCTACTGCTAAGAACTTTATTCTTAATGTGTTACCTGATTGGCTTCTGAGTATTCCTAAAGCTATTGCTGATACAATAAGTAATGCTCTTAATATTGATAACATCATCAATACTTTAATTCCTGATGCTATACAAACAGTTAAGTCTTACGTGGATGCTTTACTGGTGCAAGTAGTGAATTATTTACCTACTTGGATGATTGACTTGATTAATTGGTTGAGTCTTAGTGGAAAAGCTACTGTTGAGTGGATTGAGAATGTGGGTATAGACATCATTAATAGTATTGGTGATTGGTGGGGGCAAGTCACTTATTTTGTGGGCCAGGAGGTTCAGAACATTAAGGATTGGGTTGATAACTTATTAGATATTGTTAAGGATAGGATTGATGCTGTAGAGCAAACACTTAGGTTTCTTGATTCTATTATTGCTGCGAAAATACATTTGTGGTGGGAAAGTATTAAGGATACGATAGAGTTTATTATTCCTCAGTTCATTCTTGATGCTGTTACTTGGGTTACTGATACTGCTGTGCCTGCTATTAATGATTTCTTAACTAATTTTCCTAGTTTATTTAATGATTTTTATGCTTTTATTACTAGCCCTGATGCTATTGTTCAGAAGGCTCTTGAATTACTTGCTGATAGTTATGTTGAGAAAAAGGATGATATTAGGGAAGAATATCAGGAGGGTATGGAATGAGTGCAAACCTTATTGATAGAGCTGTGAGAGCTGCTGCTAATACTATTGGTTTAATCACTGCGCCTTTTAAGAAGGATGGTTTTGTAGTGGTCAAGAGTGCCATGCTTGGTGTTGATGATGATTCTAATTGGACAACTAATTTTTTTAAGAATACTTTTGAGAACATTATTAAGCCTCCTTTCCAGGCTTGGTTTGATATAGTTAATGTTCCTTCTTCTTTCACTCCTGATGCTGCTTTTCAGATGTCTAAGACTTTTATTCCTGCCGCTATTGGTGTTACTGCTACTATTCAGGGGGTAGATACTGTTCTTCAGGCTTTGCCTCTTGGCTTTGATACAAGCGGTTTTGGTATGTTTGGGGAGAAAGTGTTTAGTAGGCTTGGTTTGAGTGCTGCTACTGCTGCTACTTTCCAGAGTCCTGTAAGGGTTGGTTTGTTTCGTAACTTGGATTATTATTATAATGAGAAATTCCGTTCTCAAAAGCTTAAGGAGGCTCAGGCTTATGATGGTGTTAGGTATAGAGAGTTCTTAACTGAGTCTGAATGGGCTGCTTTTGAGGGTAATATTGATTTACCTAAGCCTATTGAGGAGATGACTCCTGAAGAAATTGCTAGTTGGGCTGCTACTGCTTCTCAGGCTGTGGATGCTGTTGAATCTACTAATACTGGTAGGTTCATGGATGCTATGAGGTGGCTTGGTTACAGGGATGATGATATGTTGTTACAGGACCGTGCTTCTAAGCACGCGCCTAATCTTACTATGCTTCGTCAAATGGCTATGCGTGGTTTCTTTGATGCTAAGTTTATGGCTAGGGCTTGTTTTAAGGGTGGTTTTGATAATTGGGCTATTAAGCCTACTCTTAATTTCTTGGCTTACATGGCTCAAGAAGGTGTTTGGGTTGGTTATCGTGAAGCTGCTCAAATGGCTTTTAGGAAGGGCCTTATTGATGAGGCTGAGCTTAGAACTATTTTGAAGAGGATTCATGTTCCTAGTATGCTTGTTGAGCCTATTATTGTTACTCAGAAGGCCATGATGATTCACAGTGAGAGAGAACTCACCATGACTCAAATTATTAATGCTTATCTAAAAGGGGTTTATACTAGGAATGAGTGTTTGATTGAATTAAAGAATCTTGGTTACACTGAAGAATTAGCTGAGATTCTTATTAAGTCTAAGGAAGCTACTTCTCAGCCTTTGTCTAGGCTTCCTACTCTTGCTCAGTTCAGCAGGGCTTTTAGAGAGGGAATTATTTCTGAAGCTGATTTCAGGGCTTATCTTGAGAAGAGGGGTTATGATAATAAGTATATTGATATGTTGGTTGCTATTGAGCTTGCTAAGTTCCCTGTTGCTAAGCCTATTGTTACTATGAGCACTCTTGGCCGTGCTTTTAGGGAAGGTGTTATCTCTGATGTTGTGTTAAAGCAACGGTTGGCTGGGCTTGGTTATAGTTTTGAAGAGTCTGATTGGATTAAGTTATTGTATGTTTCTCAGGCTTCTATTCCTAGTGCTAGTCTTAGTAAGTCTGAGATTTTGAAGGCTTGGAGTCTTAATTTTATTGATGTGCATGATGCTACTGATAGATTGGTTTCTATGGGTTATTCTTTGGAGGATATTGATTTGTTGTTTAAGTTGTATGCCCCTGAAGTTGCTGATGATGTTAAGTATATTTCTGAGAGTGTTTGTTATAAGTTGTGGGGTGCTGGTCTTGTGTCTGAGTCTTGGGTTAAGAGGAGGCTTTTGTTGTTTGGTTATTCTGAGGGTGATGCTGATTTGCTTATTACTTTTAATAAGCCTTCTGCTATAACATAGATGTTCATACATATATGTTTTACCGCCACAATATTTATATACTTAATAGCATTAATTATACTAAAATGTATCCAAAAAGGATTAGGATGTTGAAGAAACTTAGACGAATAGGTAATAGTTCTTACTTATTAATTCCTGGTCTTTGGATGGGGTTGCTTGGTTTCTCTGATGATGACCTTTTCGTAATCACTTTTGATAGGAGATTAAAGAAGATAACTATAAGGAAGAGTAAGGTGGTATAAGTGAAAACAAAAGAGGAAATACTAGAAGCAATTGATGCACTTACTCAGGGCATCATTAGTGATGAGGCTGAAGGTAAAAAACAGGATGCTACTGATAAAGCTATATATTTGAGTGCTCTTAAATGGGTTATCAAGGAAGAGCAGCTTAATGAACAAGAACCATTACCTTAATACTATATACATTATACATGTTCATGTTCCGCATATCACTTATAGCAACAACCCCACTCCTTCGCTTCGCTCAGGAGATGGGCTTGTAATGCTATAAGTAAAGGGGAAGGGAATGGAAGGGATTAAGAATGGATGCGGATAAACAAGGAGGATAAGAAAATGGTTAATGAAGAAACAGGATTTGATTATTGGAGTAATGTGAAAGCACCAGTTGAATTAGAGGAAATGATAGGAGTAATTGTTAGGATACTAGAACCGCAGGAAGTAAAGACGGAACACGGCATGAGAAAACAAGTTCAGTTCATAATAGAAGGAAAAGAAGGTCGTGTAGTAGCAACTGAGTTCTTACCAGGGGCTTTCCCAATTATTAGTGCGAGAAGCAACATAGGGAAGATTATGCTCAAATACGGTGCAAAGACTATGGGGGAACTGATTGGTAAGGAAGTCGAGCTACTAAGGGGTAAGCAAGACTTCCTGAAAATCAGTAAGGAATAAAAAAGGTTTGAGGGTAGAAAATAGTAGGAGAAATGGAGGTAGAGAATGGTAGCAAGGGGCCTTAGCATCACACATAAAATGTTGAAACACATACCATGGTATAAGAAGAAACAAATAGAAGAACAAAGACTAAAGAATGCTGGAATACAAACAAGGTTATCAAGATACGCTGATGAGTGTAAAGGAAAAGAATCCTGGGTGTAACAAGAATGAATAAAGAAAGAAGATTAAAGTATTTAGAGAATAAAGGAGTGAGTGAAGGATTAACACTACCAGAATTGTATGAGTATAATGAATTGAAGGATGAGGTGAAACAAGAATGAACGGTCAACAAACAAGACCAGAAAGTTATAAGGATTGGGTTAATTACTTGGAAGGAATGATAAGAACAACACAGGTGAGTTTGGTATTAATGAAAGCACAACTAGAAGCAGCAAAGAAAGGATTACTAGAAGAACAAGGAATAAAAGAACCAGAAAGAATACCAGTTAAGAGCAAAAAAGGAGAACACAACCCAAGAAAAGCAGATAACACTAAACCACCAAGAAGCCCAACAAGCCCACCATAACAATAAAAGGAGGAAAACAAAATGGAATACTTTCTAGAAGATTGGTTGAAGTATATAGAATTAGAAGCCTACGTGGATGATATATCAGGAAAAGAAGTGAATCTAGAGTTCGGCGCAACACAAGCAAACATGAGCTTCAGCGAAACAGGAAGCATACAAAGAAAACTAAGACTAAAACCAAGGGATGTAGTACAAATATTAATAATGAAAACCAACAAGAACAGAGGAAAAAGATAAACAATAACCAATATGGTAACCCATAAAGAAAAGTATGAAGAACTAGTAAAAAGAATAAAGAACACAACAAAATACTTTGACACAACAAAGAAAAAGTATTACCGAAGACTATACGCTAATGAGTTCCCAAAGTTCTTCAGCAGAACAGAAGTCCTAAGGTCAAAGATATAACACCAAGGAGGACATAACATGACAGACAAAAAAATAGTAATAGAAAAAACAATAAAATGCCCACACTGCCAACAACTAATAGACATAAAACACACAAAAACAACAATAGAAAAAGGCTACAAAGGAATATACGACCACGAAATAGAATCAACCAAAAGCTTACAAACAACACTACAACAAGAGGAAAAAACATGAAAAACAAAATGAGCAACCAAGGACTAACAGGAAAAGAACTACAAACAATAACAAACCTTATAAAAGAAGCAAACCACACACAACTAAGATACATCATAACACGCATAAAACACATAATAAACCCAAAGGAAAGGAGGTAAAACAAAATGCCCTGCAAACACCTAAAAACCATAGATGAATATAACGAAAACATGGAATGCTACCAAAAAGTAGCAAAATGCGCACTAAACAATAAACCATGTAAAGGAACAGAAGAAATCTGCAGCAGATATGAAGAAATAGAAGAACCAAAAAGGAAAACAACAGAGAAAAAAAAAGAGAAAACAGAACAACAAGTAAAAAACACAGAACCACAAGGAGAGGACGAACTAGAAATAAGAGAAGAAACAAACACATAAACAAACACAACACAAAATATATAAATAAAAACAAACTACCTAATCAATAAACCATAAATATCATAATCATATCTTTATTGATACACCTAAGGCCAGGGTTTTTTAGAGAGCAAAAGAAAGGTTTCTTAATGAAATCCCCCTAATCTCTAGCTCTCTTTTTTACCTGGCCACTATAAAAAACAAGAGTTTTCTACTATTTTTTTAAGTGGCATCGGTCACAGGGTTCTATTTGAAATCTGTGCTGGAGGGGTTTGTTGCTTGTGTAATCTTGGTCGGAGGGGAAAAAACAAAAATGTTTTTTCCCCTCCTTTAGGGCTTGTCTTGCTCGCACCCAAGACAAGCCCTTATAAAATGTTTTTCTTTAATCGCAGAGCTGAGCTTGTGTTTTCTCAGCTCTGCGATGATTAGCTCATAAACGCACAGAAACAGGCCTGGAAAGGATTATCTCATAAGAAACCGTGGTTTTGTATGGTGTGAGGGCTTAATCGCTTAAAAACCGCTCTTTGGCTTAAAAAATTAGGAAAAACTTTTATTATATTGATACTAGCCATATTTTTATGCCCATGTTTTCTAGTGCTCTTCTGGCTAATACATTATCATCTATTCCTACTACTCCCATTTTTACTGGTTTGTTTGGTTTGAAGATTGTTTTGTATAGGTCTGTGTATCCTAGTATTTTTCCTGTGTAGCTTAGTTCTAGTCCTTTGCATACTTCTATTATCCATATTTCGTTGTTTGTTTCTATGATTGCGTCTATTCTCATGCTTTTTAGGCTTATCATCATTTTTTGTTCTGGTTCTGGTAAGTTTTTTTCTCTGTCTGTGAGTTCGTATGGTAGTCTTACGTCGAAGCTGTATGTTCCTGGTAGTATGCTTAGTTGAACGAATCTTTTGATGGTTTCTACTTCTTTTTTTTTGTAGTGTGGTAGGCTGTTTGGGAAGTTTGTTTTTAGTTGTTGCCAGGTTAGTGTGTAGTTCATACCTATTTTTGTTTTGTCTATCATTTTTAGTAGATATTCCTGCTGTCTTTGTATGCTTCAAGGATTTTTTTTCTTACTTGTTTTTCTTCTAAGTCTTTGAAGCTTCTTGTGAAGAGGTTGAGTGTTATATCTCCTCCTTTTTCTAGTAGTTTTTTCATCATTAGTGCCCCTCCTTTATAGAAGTCACTTGAGTTCATGCTTAATCCGTGAGCAAAGGTGTCTATTTCTTCTTTTAATTCTTTGCTTATCCAGAATTGCACTTTCCTTAGTTCAGGCTTTTCTGTCATTCCTTGGGTATTCCAAAAAGTTTTTATATTATCTATTATTTAAATGTTTCTGTTGCGACCAGAATACCATGGTAATACTAGGTTGCAGACTATGTGAGGTGATTTAACGTGGTTAAGAGTCCTGATAGATGGTTA